>JBGTDO010000078.1:0-38508 GCA_041748235.1 Akkermansiaceae bacterium
GTCCCTGCTTGCAAGTCAGTGATTGTGATTACCGAGAGATGTGGTTTCTGCAGGAAACCAGCCCTTGGTGCGCTGGCAGACACGGACGAGGAAAAGCATCAGCGGAACCTCGATGAGCACGCCGACCACAGTGGCCAGCGCCGCCCCGGAGCTGAGTCCGAAGAGCATAACCGCTGTCGCGATGGCTACTTCGAAATGATTGGAAGCCCCGATCATCGCGGAAGGCGCGGCATCTTCGTAGGAGAATTTCAATAGTTTGGCGGCGGCATAGGTGATCGCGAAAATTAGCAGGGTCTGGATCGTCAGAGGAATGGCGATCCAAAGAATGGTCAGTGGGTTTTCCAAGATGGTCTCGCCTTTGAAGCTGAACAGCAGCACCAGCGTGGCTAAAAGTGCGATGATCGAAACGGGTGTTAGAAAGTGCAGGAACTTCTCGGCGAACCATTGCGGTCCTTTCGCTTTCATGATCCAGACCCGCGTGAAGTAGCCTGCAACCAGCGGAAGGGCGACGTAGATTCCGACCGATAGGAGCAGCGCCTGCCAAGGGACGGGCATCTGGTTGATCCCGAGCAGCCAGCCACCTAACAAGCCGTAGAGGAACAACATGGTCAGGGAGTTCACGGCCACCATCACGAGGGTGTGCCCTTGGTTGCCTTTTGCGAGGTGGCTCCAGACGAAGACCATCGCGGTGCAGGGCGCGATTCCTAACAGGATGGCTCCGGCGATGTAGGATCGGTACAGCTCCACCTCCGAACCATCTTTTACAGTCTCGGTGCCGGGGAGGAGATCCCTGAAGAAGCCGCCTAGAAAAAGGGTGGCGATACCGAGCATGGTGAAGGGCTTGATCCCCCAGTTCACGATGAGGGTGAGCAACACCGGCGCTGGATTTCGGCCTGCTCTGACTACTTCGCCAAAATCAATTTTCACCATGATCGGGTACATCATGAAGAAGAGGCAGATGGCGATGGGAACTGAGACCACGGGTGCGCCGTCGAGATCGATCGATAAGGAATCGAGCGTCCGCGCCAGCTCCGGGGCCACTTTTCCCAAAGCGATCCCCGCGACGATGCAGAGGCCGACCCAGAGGGTGAGGTGGCGCTCGAAGAGGCTCATTGATTTGGTTTCTGTTTCCATTGTTAGAGCTTGTTAGGAATCGCAGCCGGGGACGGTTTTGTGGATCTTCTTCAGGCGAGCGAGATCGTCGCGAAAGATTTTGCCATCGAAGATGCAATCTTGGAGGCAGGCGAGGTTGGCCGCGAGCTCGGGACCGGGATCGGAAGGCAGGGAGTAAATCCGCCAAGTGCCTCGCGTTGCCACCTCAACCATCCCGTGGCGGCGCAGGTAAGCAAGCTGCTGGGAAGTGCGGACGGCGCCGATTTCAAGGACCTTTTCCAGGTGACAGACGCATTGCGGGCCGGTGCGCAGGAGGTTTAGGATGCGCAGACGCTTTAGATCGCAGAGACACTTGTAAATCGCGACGACCTGCTCGGGTTTGGCTCGTGGAGTGGGCACGGGCATTGATTAAGTGCTCGCTTAATTAATGGCAAGCTAAAGTTGCCTGCCGAAAATCTCCTCCGCGTAGTGTTCCCGGAGGAATAGGAGATCCCCTTGATCCTTTTCCCGGTGTGTCTTTTCCTTCATGCGGTAGAGGAGGCGGGGGGAGGCGAATGGGATGGAGACGCCGTCGATGACACGGATGACCTGGTCTTTACTTGCCTCCTCGTAGCCGATGCCACTGGCGGAGGCCATGAGGTCCACGCAGATTTCATCGCCGACGCGGACGACTGTGTATTTGGAGACTTCGCCGGGTTCTAGTTCGAGAACGGCTTTGTCGGGGAGAGATTCGAGGGCCTTGTAGACTTTCCCCTCGTTCTCGAGGTCGGTGGCGATCACCAGATCAAGATCCATCGTGGAGCGTGCAAAGCCTGAGGTGATGATGGCGAACCCACCGATGACGATGTAGCGCGCGTCCATCTCGTTGAGGACGGTGGCGAGGGCGACCAAGTCCTTCTGGAGAGGCATTCTTGACGTTAACTCTTCTTCGGTCGGATCGATTCCCTCATCCATTTGTCGGCCTCCTCGTGGGATTTGAACCTGAATACCCCGCGTGGCGTGAGACGGTGCCCGGCTTCTTGAAAGTATTCGTTGATGAAGCGCTGGATACCGTCAGCGGCTTTCAACGGATCGCTGGGCGGTCGGCGACGGCCAACGGTCTTACCAATGGTTTCCTCGATGTTGATGACGCTGACCCGCTTCATGGAACTACATTAAAACAGATCTTTGTTGATGGCGAGGATGGATGTTGGGTTGGCAGGTGGGATGATGCACTCCGCCTCTATGGCGCTACGCGTTGAGGAGATTTTGGAAGGCTTCTTCATTAAGGATGGAGACGCCGAGGGTTGTGGCTTTATCGAGTTTCGATCCTGCGGATTCGCCCGCGAGCAGGTAGTCGGTTTTCTTAGAGATCGAACCGGAGACTTTTCCGCCGTTGGCCTCGATGATGGTTTTGAAGTGGTCGCGCTCCTGGGAGAGGGTGCCGGTGATGACGAAGGTTTTACCTGTTAGCGGGAGCTGCGGGGCGGCGGCGGGGATGGGAGCGTGGTTGTGGGACGCCGGGTTGATCCCCAGCTCAGCGAGGCGGGTGAGGGCGTGGCGGCCAGCTTCGGATTGGAAAAAAGTCAGGATGGACTCGGCTACAGCGGGACCGACGTCGCCCGTGACCTGATACGGTTCGAGGATGGGGTTCTTCTTTTTCGCGTCGGCGCGGGTGTCCTTCAGCAGCTCGGTTAGAACCTGGGACTCCGGGATGTCGGTGAGGTGCTGGTGGAGGCGTGAGAGTTCCTTGGCTGCGGATTCGCCGAGGTGGCGGATGCCCATGGCGAAAAGCCATTTGTTGAGCGGCTTGGTGCGGGCGGCTTCGAGGGATGCCAGGACTTTGGCCGCATTTTTTTCTCCGAAACGTCGTGGTGATTCATCGGTACCGAGGTTGAGGTTGGCGAGGGTTTCCTCGTCGAGAGAGAAGAGGTCCAGCGGGCTGGTGCAGTGGCCGTGGCGGACCAGAGCATCAGCAACGATTTCACCCATGGAATCGATGTCGAGAGCCTTGCGTGCGGCGAAGTGGGTGATGGCGGTGACGGCTTGCGCGGGGCACTCAAAATTGGTGCAGCGCCAGGCGACGAAACCTTCTTCCTGGGTGATCGGGGCTTGGCAGGAGGGGCATTTTCCGCCGACGAAGTCGTAAAGGGAGAAGGGCCGCGCACCGGGTGCGTGGGCGATGACTTTGACGATCGCAGGGATGATTTCGCCGGCCTTTTCCACCAGGACGCGGTCACCGATGCGAATGTCTTTTTTGCTGATCTCGTCCTGATTGTGGAGGGTGGCGCGGGAGACGGTGGAGCCGGAGATAAGGACGGGTTCGAGGTCCGCGACGGGGGTGAGGACGCCGGTGCGGCCCACCTGAACAATAACGTCCTTGAGCGTCGTTTCCTGCTGCTCAGGGAGGAATTTGTAGGCGGCGGCCCAGCGGGGGGCGCGGGAGGTGGAGCCGAGTTTTTCCCGCTCGGCGCGGTCCAGCAGTTTGAGGACGACGCCATCGGTGGCGACATCGATTTCGGTGCGGTGGCTGCGGTAGAACCGGATTGCTTCGAGCACTTCATCGAGTGTGCGGGCGATGCGAACCGGCTGGTTGCGGGGGATGCCGAGGGTGTCTAACAGGGCGTGGAAATCCGGCTCCGTTTCCAGCGGATCGCCTTCGTAGGCGCCGAGGCCGTGGGCGAGGAAGGCGAGCGGGCGGGTGGCAACGATGCGGGAGTCAAGCTGCTTGATGGTACCTGCGGTGGCGTTGCGTGGATTGGCGAAGGTGGGGAGACCGGCCTCGTCGCGCTCGGCGTTCATGGCTGCGAAGGCGGAGTTGGGCATGAAGATCTCGCCGCGGATTTCTAGGAGTGGTGGGACCTCGGCTTGTTGGGCAGCAGGATGCAGCCCCTCCTTGAGGACTTGGAGGTCGATGGGGATCAGCTCTCCATCGGAGGTTTTGATGAGGTTGCCGGTGTGGGCGTCGGCAATGTCCACGCCGGTGTCCGGATGGAGCCAGCGGTTGTGGCCGTGGGAGACGTAACCTTGAGCGGTGAACCAATCCGCGACCTCTGCAAGTGTGGGTTCGGAGCCTTCGACGTAAGGTTGTGAAATGACGAAAGCCGGGCCTTGTTGAGTGTTGAGGATGCCGTGGAACCAGATGTCGTCACCGAACAGGCGGTTGCAGGCGGCGATGTTGCGCAAGTAGGGGATGCTGCCCTGTGCGCCGAAGTTCGGCGGGAGGGTGAACTTCACCACCCGATGAAATCGTTCGACTAGGAAGACGGTATGTTCGGATTGTCCTCCGAATTTTTTCCAGCCTTCTGCGATTCCAAATAGGCCTTCTGGGTGGAGCATCCGACCAGTATCAGCTCCCCAGTTAAGAATGGATTTGGTTTCACGTCGGATCCGTTGCGCCACATCGTCTCCATCTTTTCCTGCGAAGTCTTCTTGGAGCCTTCGAGCCAAGCTTTGTGGCGAGCCTGACGGAGATATTCCGGAGACAGGGGTTGTCCGTTTGCGGCCTTCATCAGCCTTTTCATAGGGCAGAAAGGACTCGAAGTCAATCCCGCTGGCTGGCGCTCCGGCTTGGTAGGTGGCCGGATCTTCGGCGAGACCATCGGGCGTGAGAGCATGCGGCGAGAATAGGATATCCGGGCCCCGCCGTCGTGGTGCAGCGGGGTAGAGCGTGAGCGGGATGTTGCGGATGGTACGGACGTTCTGGGTGATGTTGTCGCCGGTGGTGCCGTCGCCGCGGGTGGCTGCGTATTTGAGGGAGCCGTTATCGTAGAGGAGGGAGACGGCAACGCCATCGATCTTGGGCTCGAGCGTGACGGTGACGTCGGGGCGGCCGAGGTTCTTTTGCAGGCGCTGATAGAAAGTGATAAGCTCCGCCTCCGGGACCTCCGCGTCTTTAAGCTCGAAGACGTCGTCAATGCTGAGCATGGGCACCGGGTGGGTGATTTGTTCGAAGGCGGTGTTGGGGACGGAGCCGACTCGTTGTGTGGGTGAGTTCGGGTCGGCGAGCGTTGGATTCGCCTTTTCCAGATTCTCTAGCTCGCGGTAGAGCTTGTCGTATTCGGCATCGGAGATTTCCGGCTCTGCCTTGGAGTAGTAGAGGTGGTTGTGGTGGTTGATGAGCTGCCTGAGTTCTGCGGCGCGCCGGTCGGGTGACGGTGCGGAGGAAAAGAGGTTGAGCTCGGACATGGGGTCATTTTCCTTCGGTCGGTGAGATGAATCAAGCGCGGGAACCGTCAGCTCCTGATAAGTTGACGGAGGGGCGGTGAGGGGGCAGCTTTGCAGTGTGCAGACGGCGGTGAATTACAAGATTGGAAACGAGAAGCTGGTTAAGGTGCTGGAGGGCGCTTCGACGCATTTGCGATCACTGCTTGAGAAACAGGGGCGGTCGGATGGGGCACTGCGGATCGCGGTGATTGGCGGTGGGTGCTCCGGGCTGCAATACAAGATGGATCTGGTGGACGGGCCGAGAGATCGGGACATCTTGGTGCCGAGCAATGGGGTGAACGTGGTGATCGATCCGAAAAGCGCGCTGTTTGTGAGCGGCAGCGAGCTGGATTTTTCCGATGATCTTCAGCAGGGCGGCTTCAAAGTTAGCAATCCAAATGCGGTGGTGACGTGCTCCTGTGGTGAGAGCTTTGCGGCGTGATGAACGCGTTCGAGCAGCTGGGGCTGGAGGCGAGGCTGGTGCTAACAGAGGAGGAGGTGCGGGAGGCTTTTCGGAAAAAGGCGGGGGAGCAGCATCCGGATTCGGGTGGCGATGAGGCGGAGTTCTCCGCTCTGCAGGCGGCGCAAGGAAGCCTGCTGAGCCCTTCGAAACGGCTGCGGGAATGGCTGCAGGTGCGGGGGGAGGAGCTTGATACGCGGGGGCAAATCGAGGCTGGCCTGATGGAACTTTTCCAGGAGGTGGCGGCAGTGGGTTCTCAAGCCGAGGCGGCGATTAAGCTCAATGGGAAGTCTCAATCAGCGCTGGCAAAGGCGATGGCCGAGGTGCAGCTGATGGGGCAGCGGGAAAAGGTGAGGGATCTGCTGGTAGTGATCGACGAGGCGATCCAGAAGCGGGTCGGCAGGTTCGGCGAAATCGAGGAGGAGCCGGAACGTGGGGATGCGGCGAGGGTGGTGCGTGATCTCCTGTTCTTAGAAAAATGGCGGGGCACGCTCAAAGGGCTCTACGGGAGGCTCCTTTGACTCAGCGGCCTGGGGCGGAAGGTGGAGCTCCATGCTCCACGCGGCTGATCTCCGAAGTCTTGGCGAGGTAGTAGATCGAGCCCGCACCGCCGACGAACGCGACAAGGACCAGCAGGGTGATGAGGAGGGTCAAAAAGGATTTCACGGGCTGAAGGTGGCGGTTGAAGCAGGCGCTGGCGAGTTGGAAATCAGTCCGCCTGCAGGACCGCGGCGAAGGCTCCATCGGTGCCGTTATCAATCGGGGTGATTTGTTTGCTGCGGGTGAGTTTCACGCGCGGGTGGCGAGAGACAAATTCTTTGACCAAGTCAATGTTCTCGCTGTCTTCAATCGAGCAGGTGGAATAGACGATCCGGCCGCCGGGCTTGAGGCAGGGGAGGGCGTTTTCGAGAATCTCGTTCTGGATTTTCGCCAGTTCCTCGATGTCGGCCTGCTGAATGCGCCAGCGGACATCAACGCGGCGGCGGATGACGCCGGTGTTGGAGCAGGGAACATCGAGGAGGATCGCGTCAAAGGCGTTTTGGAATTTCTCGGGAGCAGGTTTGCGCCAATCGTGGACGGAAATTTCGTCGGCGATGATTTGAAGGCGGGAGAGGTTTTCCTCGAGGCGGGGGATACGCTTCTCGTTTGAGTCGGTGCAGACGAGGCCCTTGCCTCCACCGATTGCGGCCGCGATAAGAAAGGATTTCCCACCGGGGGCGGCGCAGGCATCGAGGATGGTCTCGCCGGGCTTCGGCGCGAGTAGTTCGACCGAGTGACGGGTGGCGGGATCCTGTATGTAGAGCTGGCCGCTGGCGAGAAGGCTCGTGGGGAGGGAGCCTTCGAGTTCGAAATATTCGGGGGCGTGGTCGAGTTTTTCGCCGGGGATTTCCTCAGGTGTGGGAGCAAGAGGATTGAGCCTGAAAAAGGTTTCGGCGGGCTCGTTGTTCCACTCCATGATGGCGATTGCCTTGGCCTTGCCGAAGGTTTTCTTCCAGCGGTTGTAGAGCCAGTCGGGGTGGGAATGGAGGACGGCCAGGGGAAGATCTTCGAGTTCTTCCATCAGGCGCTTGCGCGAGGTAATCGCCTTGCGGAGGACGGCGTTGATGAGTGGGCGGACACTGGTTTTTCCAGCTTCGACAGTTTCGTTAACGGCGGCGTGGTCGGGTATGTTGAGGATTAGGATCTGGCACAGGCCGACACGGAGGATGTCGCGGGTATCGGCATCGAGCTTGCCGTGGCGGAGTTTTCCGATCCAGTGGTCGAGCAGGCGACGGTGGCGCAGGACTCCGAAAAGGATGG
Organism: Akkermansiaceae bacterium; assembly: GCA_041748235.1. Taxonomy (GTDB): domain Bacteria; phylum Verrucomicrobiota; class Verrucomicrobiia; order Verrucomicrobiales; family Akkermansiaceae; genus Luteolibacter. The sequence goes on from JBGTDO010000078.1 coordinate 7,559, forward strand.
CCTGTAGCAGGCCGCGATCTGCGGAGGAAAGCTTGCGCCGTTGGGCGTGCCGCTCGATCAGCGTCTCGGCGTAATCATGGCCTTTGGCCCAGGCGCGGAGGGCGGAGACGGCGGCTTGGCGGACGTGGAAGTTTTTTGCGGGCACTGGTGTGGGTTGTTAGAAGGAAGTAGGCTGGCCGCTGAGGGTAGCGATCAGCTCCGGAGAAAGGAAGTCCTGGCCGTGGATGATGTGGTCGAGCAGGGGCACGGAGGTGAGGGATTCAAGCACGCCTTTGTTGGTGATCATCGGCGTGTCCATTTCATCCTCTAGTTGGTTGAGGATGATGCCGGCGCAGGTGAGGCCTTTCGCTTCGATCGCGGCCAGGGTAAGCAGAATGTGGTTTAGGGCACCGAGACGGTTGGCGGCGATGAGGATGACGGGGAGCGCGAGATCTTTCGCAAGATCCGAGATGAAATACGTCTCCGTGATGGGAACCTCCCAACCTCCGGCGCCTTCGACCAAGATCGGCCCTGGATGGCTTTCAGCGGCGCGGTTGTAGGCAGCGAGGAGATCGGCGGGATCGATCTGGCGGTTCTCGAGCAGGGCGGCGACGTGGGGAGCGAGGGGTGCGTGGAAGTGCAGCGGGTTGATCTCATCGAGAGGAAGATCTCCGGAAGCGGCGGCAAGGATTTGCGCGTCCTCACGGTCGCCGCAGGAAACGGGTTTAAAGCCGATCGCCTGCACGCCCTCCGCGCGGAGGGTCTCGATCATCAGCCGGGTGACGTAGGTTTTGCCCACGGCGGTGTCCGTTCCTGTAATGAAGAAATTCACGGGGAGAGGGAGGTTGCAGGGGTGGTGAGCGTCAAGCCCGGAAGGCGGCGCGGCTGTTCTTTTCTTCGATGCAGCGGCTCAGTTCGATTGCTGCGGATACCACCGGGCACCTACGTGGATGCGCGCCTTTTGGCTCTTCAACCCGGGTGCGCTGGCGGGAGAGGGAAACTGCGTGCGGGGCAACCGAACGATGTTGATCGAGATGGCCCCGGTCTACGCTCAATATCCAGGCCTCAGCATGTTGTTAGAGAACCTTGGACAATTTCTTGAGACGGTAAGTCAGAGTGACACGACGGCTAAGTATGGGGGAAAACGACTTTTAGGCGAAGGCTTTTAGGAAACCAACTTCCAAGGCGAGCGGCTCCGAGGCATTTGTCTCCAGAGTCCGACGCAGAGCCTCCAGTGCGTCTAGGCGCCTGCCGATCTGGAAGACTGTTTCACGCTCCGCGAGCGCTCCGAGCAAAGGCGCGGAATCGGGAAAGTCGAGACCGGAGGAGCCGGTCTTGATGCGGATCAGATCGGCGAGCCAGGCGAGGATCACGTCGAGATAGCGGTTGCGGGCTTCAAGATAATCGGCTTCCGCTCCGGCTTTATGAAAATCCTCCCGCTCCTTGAGCCACGTGCCATCGGTGCCGTCGCGATAGGTGGCGATTTCTTCCTTGAGCGCTGCCTTGGCGGCGGCTTCGGCTTCGGCTTTGTAGTTTGCGAGGAAATCTGAGAAAACCGCTTTCATATGCAGGGCTGCGATGGGATTTCCAAAGCTGCGGCCGGCCACGGCATTCAGAGCTGCGACAAGTTCATCGCCGCCACCCGCGCTGAGCGAGAGGCCGCCGGTGAGCTTCACCTGCACGCAGCGGGAGAGAATCGTCGGCAGCAGGCGCTGTGGTTGGGTTGTCAGCAGCAGCAGCAGCGTGTTGTTGGGAGGTTCTTCGAGGGTTTTGAGAAACGCGTTTTCCGACTGTTCGTTCATTCGCTCGGCATCGACGATGACTCCCACCTTGGTTTCACCTTTTGGCGCGGCGAGGTGCAGAGTGTGTTCCAGATCGCGGATCTCCTTGATGGTAATGCGGCGGGATTTCGAGCGGGGGCGGATGATCCTGACCCAGCCGCCTTCCTGCTCATCGAGTGGTAGGATTTTTTCCTCCACCGGCTCGCCGAACAGATCCATTCCGCCTGCGTCGCTGCTGCCGTTGATCAGCGAAATGAGGCGGGAGGCCAGCATCTCTTTGCCACAACCGAGCGCTCCGGACACTAGGAACGCGTGCGCCAAGCGTTTGCGCTCGTGAGCGGATTTGATCAGCTCGTATGCTTGTTCAGCGCGTTGGGCCATGCGGAATTGTTTCGGGATTCTGAGAAGGGATCAATGGGAATTGCGGGGAGCTGTGAGCTTGAGGCGGGCCTCGAGCTGGCGCAGCGCGTATACGAGGATGAACGAGAGCTGCATAAGGAGATACCAGGCGGTGAGTTTGGAATGGTGGACGGGAGCCCAGCTTGCTTTCTGGTTAGGGTACTGCCACGCGCGGGAGAGGGTACCGAGGTTCTCGGCGAGGTAGATGAATCCGGCGACGAGAAGGAATCCGACGAGGAGGTTCATTTTCAGTTCCAAGAGCTTTGGTGTGAAATGGATCAGGGTCCGGGCAAAGGAGATACCGCCGATCACGATCAACGGCCAGCGGATGTCTGGAAGGTAGTGATGGGTAAAGAAGTTGATGTAGGCGAGCAGGGCGATGGTGCCTGCGAGCCAGAGAGGCGGGAAGTGGGTGAAGCGGAAATGGAAGATACGCCACGCCCGGGCCATGTAGGAGCCGACGGCGGAATACATGAAACCGGCAAAGAGAGGGACGTTGCCGATGCGGATGTGCGAGTCTTCCGGGTAGCTCCAGGAGCCGATGCCTTCGGAGGTTTTGAAGAGTTCCATGGCTGTGGCCATGAGGTGGAAGAGTAGAATGACGCCGAGCTCGCGCCAGCTCTCCAGTTTGAAGAGGATAAGGCAGCCTTGGATGGAGAGGGCGTAGAAAAACAGGAAGTCATAGCGGGAAACGGGGGCGTCGGGGAACCAGAGACCGGTCACGACCACACCAAAAAGCAGCAGCCCTCCGAAGACGCAGGCCCACGCCTGCTTGACGACGAAGTAAACAAATTCACGCAGCCACGGGCGGCGGGTGAGGAAGTCGGGGAGGTATGGCGTAAGGCGGGGGATCACGGAGCATCCATGTTCTCCAGCGCGCTTGTCAGCTCCTCGGACATCTTCCCGGACTCTTTTACTTTTTCCACGGCCTGCAGGTATTTCTGGAATGATTCGGCGACGTGCTCGGCATACTGCTGAGTCGTCGCCAGCAGCTCCTCCGGAGTGGCATCGGCGCTCAGTGCCTCCTTCCGTTCATAGAAATCTTCGCACTGGCGGCCCAGCGCTTTCATTTTTGCGGCGGCCTCTGACGATGAGGTGGTTCCTTCGGCTACGTTGTTGAGGACACTGGTGGCCTCGTCCAGCCACTCGATCTGATCTCTCATCACGGCCTCGTGAGTATCGGTGCAGGAGGCAAGGAGAAGGGAGGAGAGGAATAGGGCCAAGAATGTTTTGGTGATCTTCATGGAGTAATCAAAAGACTACGGGGATTGCCTCCCGGAACAAGCTTCAAGTGGATTCTGGTTTCAAAGAAAAAGCCGACTCCCGGGCGGGGGAGCCGACTTTGGTAGGGGGTATGGCGGATGCGCTACGCAGCCACTATTGGCCTTGGCGGGCGGTCGCTTTGAGGCGGAGGGCGTTGAGGGCGATGAAGCCAGTGGCGTCGTCCTGATTGTAGGCTTCTTCCTGGCCGCCTTCCATGGTGGCGACAGCTTCGGAGTACATGCTGAAGGGGGAGCGGCGGCCGGCCTGCATGACGTTGCCTTTGTAGAGTTTCAGACGGACCTCTCCGGAGACTGTTTTCTGGGTCTCGCTGACCAATGCCTGGATTGCGAGGCGTTCTGGTGCGAACCAGAAGCCGTTGTAGACGAGTTGCGCGTATTTCGGGATTAGGCTGTCGCGGATGTGCATCGATTCACGGTCGACGACCAGAGTCTCGAGATCGCGGTGGGCGGCGAGGAGGATCGTGCCACCGGGGGTTTCGTAGATGCCGCGGGACTTCATGCCGACAAAGCGGTTCTCCACGATATCGACGCGGCCGATGCCGTTGCGGCCGCCAAGGAGGTTGAGCACACGCATGACGCCGTAGGGACTGAGGAGAGCATAGCCGTCCTGCTGACCGGAGGATTTCACATCGCCGAGTTCGCTCAGGAGGGAGTCGAGGTTCTCGTGCTTGAGGCCGATGGCGTTGCCTTTTTCAAAAAGGATCTCGATGTATTCGGCTTTGTCTGGCGCGTCCTCGGGGGAGACGGAAAGAACGTACATGTCGGTATCGGCGGGGGTGGTGGCGTCGTACCATGGGTCCTCCATGGCTCCAGCTTCGAAGGAGATGTGGAGGAGGTTCCGGTCCATCGAGTAAGGCTTTTTCATGGAGGCCTTGATCGGGATGTTGTTGGCCTCGGCGTAGGCAATCATTTCGGCCCGGCCTGGGAACTGCCTGCGGAATTCCGCGTCGCGCCAAGGGGCGATGCATTTGACATTCGGGGCCAGGGCGGCTGCCGAGAGTTCGAAACGGACTTGGTCGTTGCCTTTTCCGGTGGCGCCGTGGGCGATTGCATCGGCTCCCTCTTCGAGCGCGACCTTGATCATGTCATGGGTGATGCAGGGGCGGGCGATGGAGGTGCCGAGAAGGTAGCGGCCTTCGTAGATGGCGCCGGCCTGGATCATTGGGAAAATGTAATTAGTGGCGAAGTCTTCCTTGAGATCTCCAATGAAGCATTTGGACGCGCCGGTGGAGAGGGCTTTTGCTTCGAGACCATCGAGTTCGTCTCCTTGGCCGACGTCCGCGCAGTAGGCGATGATCTCGGCGTTGTATTTCTCCTTGAGCCAAAGGAGGAGGACTGAGGTATCAAGACCACCGGAATATGCGACGACGATTTTCATGTGGCGGGAGGGAAGCAACTGATTCGGGGCTGGTAAATCCCGAAATGCAGAAATGAAAAAGCCGGTCCTCCAGGTGAAGGATCGGCTTTGAAAGGAAATCGGAAGGGGCGCTTCAGCTCTCGCTTGTCTCGCTGGCCTCCTCTGACTCTACAGGTTTGGCGGCTTTCTTGGCGGCCTTTTTTGCTGGGGCCTTTTTTGCGGTGACCTTTTTGGAAGGGGCTTTTTTGGCGGCGGTTTTCTCAGCGTCGTCGTCTTGATCGGCTTTTGGAGCGGATTTTTTGACGGAGGCCTTTGGCAGGATGCCGCCGAGCTTGGTTTGCTCGTGTTTGCGCTTCAGGTAGTCCGCACGGCGGCGGCGTTTGATGATTTTGTTTGATTGTTGGCCCATGGTTGCTGGACATTGGCTAAGGCAGTGCAACGGACGTATCAAGCCGAATCTCAAATTCCTTTTACCCCCGTGTTTGCAACAGAGGCCATCCTGATCCGCACTACGCGCCTGACGGACACGAGCCTGATCGTCCACTGGTTTACGGAACGGGAGGGGCTGGTGAAGACGGTGGTGAAAGGGGCGCTGCGGCCGAAAAGCCCGTTTGCGGGGAAGCTCGATTTGTTTTTCTCGGGCGAGATTTCCGTGGCGAGAGCTCGGAAGGGTGAACTGCACGTGCTTCGGGAGGTTTCCATTTCAAGCTGGCGGGAGGGCCTGCGGCGTCAGTATGGATCGGTGCTGATGGCGGGCTATTTCTGCCAGCTTGTCGAGGCGGGGGTGGAAGTGGAGCATTCCGATGCGCCACTGTATGATCTGCTGCGGCGGGCGCTGGATCATCTGGACGCGGAGGAACCGTCGCTGCGGGCACTCGTTTACTTCGAGAAGCAATTGCTGGAGATTTTTGGTATTTCTGGGGGGAAGGCACCGGCCGAGGAGGCGCTGAGGGAGCACTTGGGATCTCTGCCTGCGGCGCGTAAACAGCTGATGGATCGGCTGGCGCCCGGATGATGTTTCCGCTCGTCAAAACGGGAGGGCGTGTATATGCTTTGTCAATCTCCCGAATCTATGGACACACCCACAGCCAATTTGATCCATGTCCTGCGCGAACGTTTCGAGACGTTGCGCGAGGAAGGAAATCTCAAGGAGGCACTGCATGCTGCAACGGCATTGGTGGAACGGTGCCAGCAGGCGCTCAGTCCGGACCCTGACAGCATCGAATCCTTCGTGTCGGCACTAGAGTGCAGGGGCTCGCTCTATTTGGAGATGGAAACCTTCCCGGAGGCTGCGGAGGACATCAAGCAGGCGATCGACCAGCTCGATGGCAGGTCGGACAGGCTGGCCCAAATCGGTCGGCTCCACGCCAAGCTCGGCGCTTCCTACGATGGGCAGGATCGCCCGGAGCGAACCATGGACGCGTGGAAGTTGGCGAGGGATTACTTTGGAAGACACGAGCCCCCGCTGGCATGGGACATGGCTGCGATGGGCAATAATTTGGGCTTTCTGGCGAAGGCCAGCGGAGATCTCGATGCAGCGGAGGATTATTTTCTGAAAGCGCTGGAAATTATGCACGCAGAGGTTGGTCAGATGCATGAGGAAACCGCATCGGTGTCAAATAATCTAGGGGCTGTCTACTTGGCTGCGGGATATTTGGAGCAGGCGCGGGAGATGCACATGATCGCCCTGGCGACACGGCGTGAGCTTTTTGGCGAGAGCCATCCGGACACGGCCCAATCGCACAACAACCTAGCTCTCGCGCTTTTGCAAACGGGGGATCGGGCGTGGGCGCGGCGGCATTTTGAGAAAGCCCTTGAGGGTTTTGAATCGCTCGGAACGGCTTATTCAGATGATTTGGAAGCGGTGGCTTCGAACTACTGCGATTTTCTAAAATCTGAAGGTGAGGAAAGTCTTTCGGAGGTGATCGCGGGGCGGGTGAGGGAGTTGCTGGCTGCGAACTGATCCGCAGGCTCGCTCACTCGGTTTTGCCTTTGAGCATTTCGTCAATCTCGGCGGCTTTGAGAGGCTGCTCGCTGCGGACGTATGCTTCGCGAAGGCGGACGAGGGTCTGTTGGTCCTGAGGAAAGGCGGCGAGGGCTTCCGTGTAGGCTTCGATGGCTTCCTTAGGCTTCTCACGTGACATGTAAAAGTCACCAAGGCGCATAACCAGCGGGGTGAGCAGCGGCGGCGTGCTTAGCATGGTGGACGGCTTTTGTCTGTCAGCCGCGGCGCGGAACCAGTTGAAGGCGGAGCCATGCCCGGCGGCCGGGCCGGCGAGAGCGAGCTTTCCGCGCAGCTCGCTGGCCAGCACCTCCAAAGCGCGGAAGGAGCGGAGCCACTCAGAGCGCTCGCCGATCGCTGTGGCTACGGTTTGCCTTTCGGCCATTGCCTGGCCGTGGAAGCTGAGGGCTCCGATGGTTTCCTCGGCTTTGTCCAAGACAGTCGTCTCAAGCAAGCGGTGAGCTTCCAGTGCGATTCTCAATCCATCGACCCACCAGTAGGAAAGGGATCTTTGGCGGAAGGGCTCGCCTTCTTCAGGGCTTGGGAGGGACGCGAGGGCTTTTGCGGAATCGCCCTTTGCACCGCGCCTCATCAGGATCCGAGCCGGGAGAAGTCTGGCATCCCATAGCAGTAGGCGGGTTCCGGCGGCGCTGGGGCGGTCGGGATCGAGGGTGGTGTTGGCAATTTTTTCCGCAGCTGCGAGAGCGTTGTCGAAGTCACCACGGGAGGCCATGGCGATGACCCGGTAGCACTCGGCGCGGATCCACCCCGGACAATCAGCGGGACTGACGTCGTTCTTCTGCATCCAGTCGTAGAACAGGGAGGCGGCACGGCCAAAGGCGGAGGAGGCGCGGGCGTGCTCGCCGGAGCGCCACTCGTAGTGCCCGAGGACGTGAAAATAGGGCGGGTAGTCAGGGACGAGCTGGCACAGGCGCCGGGCAAGCTCCAAGGAAGGGCGAAGGTCTGGGGCTTCCGCACGGATTAGCAGAAGCGCGTGGAGTGGAACCGCGTTGTCGGGCGCGCGCTCGATGAGGGCGAGGAGACGTTTCTCCGCTGCTTCCTGATCAGCCGTGATGCTGCCTAGCTCGTCGTAGCCAGTGCGGCCGAAGAGAGCGGCGAAAATTTCCGCTTGGATCTCTCCGGGGAATTTATCGGCGACGCGGCGGAATGCGGTGGCGGCTCCCAGCGGTCCCTCATCCATGTATTTGATGAGTCCGTAAGCGAAGCCACGCTCAAGCTCGGTGCCTGCTCCCTCGCTGATGAGATGCATGAGCCGTTCAAGGGCGGCGATGCGGTTCTCGTCTGTCTCGGGCTCCGGGGCGAGAAGGCACATGACCATGCCCCACGTCGCCATCAGACAGTTCGGATCCTCTTTCATGGCAACGGCGAAATGGCGGCTGGCTTCGAATTCCCAGCCGCCGTGGAGGTGGTTGAGGCCCTGGAGGGTTGCCGTCTGGGCAGCGTCGTTGCTGGCGGTGACTGCCGTCACCAAGCCGTTGTGAAACATGAAAGGCGTGGGTGGCCCCAGCTTCGCGACGGAGGAGGGGATGCATTCCTCGACACTGGGGAGCTTTGCCGGCTTGGGGGCTTCCGCTACTTCCACAGCTTCGGCCGTCTCTACGGCATCGACCGCCTCCTCCTGCGCAATGGCAGGGTGGCATCCAAAGAGAAGAAAAACACAGGCGAGTAGCTTCGGCATGGGCGGAAGATGTGGTAGGTATGGGTTTTTCCCAAGTAAAATGACGCTCGCCTGCCCGCTGATTTTTCCCTTTAACTTCCGCCATGAAGCTTGGAGTGATCGGTTGTGGGAAGATGGGGACGGCGTTGGTGCTTGGCGCCATCGAGGCGGGTGTGGTGGCGGCCGCAGATGTGCTGGGGACGGATGTGATAGCCGCAGCGCGGGGAACCTTTTCTGAAAAAACGGGTGCAGGAACGACTGCCGACCTCGCGGAACTGCTGGAGCGATGTGAGGTATTGCTGCTGTGCACCAAGCCACAGGATATTTTTTCCGCGTTGGGAGAGCTGAAGACCGACGATGAAAACGGCAGGCTGCTGGTGTCAATCGCCGCTGGAGTGACGCTCACGGATCTGGAAAGACACACGCCGAAATCAGTACGCGTGGTGAGGACGATGCCGAACACTCCCGCACTCGTGGGCAAGGGTGCCGCTGCCTACTGCATGGGCGAGCGAACGGTTGAGGGTGACGAGGAGGTGGTCAAGGAGCTGCTTGGCGCCGTTGGCCTCGCGGTTTCCGTTCCGGAGAAGCTCATGGATGCGGTGACGGGACTTTCCGGAAGCGGTCCTGCGTATGTCTATTTGATGATCGAAGCGATGGCTGATGGCGGTGTGCGTGCTGGATTGCCACGTGCGGACGCGCTACGGCTCGCCGCGCAGACGGTCAGTGGAGCGGCGGAGATGGTGCTGCGCACGGGCGAGCATCCGGCTGTTTTGAAGGACATGGTCACCTCTCCCTGTGGGACCACGATCGCGGGGCTGGCGGTGCTGGAGCAGGGAAAGGTGAGGTCCGCGTTGATCGAGGCGGTGACTGCTGCGAGCGCGAGGGCGGCCGAGTTGGGAAAAAGGTGAGCGCTTGCTGTGGCGGCGTTTTTTCCGCTTCCCCGTCGGGCTAAAGCCCTTATGGTCGGCGCCATGACGAAATGTTTTCCGCTAGCTGTGACAATTGTCGCCAGTGCCGTGATGATGGTGTCCTGTGGAAACAAGGACGACGTGCCGCTTCTTGCTGGAAACACGCAGGCTGCGGCCGGTGAAGGAGAAGCGCTTTTCCAACAGGCAAAGGCGGCGGACGACAAAGGCCGCACCAGTGCCGCCATCAAACTTTATGGCAGAACGGCGGACCGCTACCCGTTCGCCCCCTCCGCAGCCCAGGCGCGTTTCCGCCAGGCGCAGCTGCTTGAGCAAGAGGGCGACGTGATTAAATCTTTTGACGCCTATCAGCAGTTTCTTACCCGTTACCAGGGGAGCGGCCTCTATTCCGAGGCCCTGTCCCGCCAGGCAAGTATGGCTCAAAGAGCGGCTGATGGAGAGGTGAAGTCTTCTTTCGCCGGCGTCCGCTCTAGGCTCTCCACTGACAAGGTGGCGGAGATGCTTGGGAAGGTCCGGGACAACGCGCCCCGCTCCTCCACTTCCGCCAAAGCACAGTTCACCCTGGGCGAGCTTTATCAGGGAGCGAAGAAACCGAAGGAGGCGATCGAGGCTTACCGCAGGCTCGCGCGTGAGCAACCGGAAAGCTCGTACGCTCCCGAGGCGCTCTTCCGGGTAGGGGTGGTGCTGATGGAGGAAGCTGACAGAGGCAACCATAATCAGGCGACCCTTGATCTGGCTGGCGAGGCGTTTAGCGATTACCTGATCCAGTATCCAAACCATTCCAAGAACGCCCAAGCACGCGAGCTTTCCAGAACCCTGCGCGGTCGGGAACTCGAGCGCTCGCTCGGGATTGCCGAATACTACGACAAAACCGGCCAGATTGAGTCAGCCAAGGTCTATTACCGCGATGTGGTCAAGCGCGCCGGCTCGGGTCCAAGCTATGACAAGGCCAAGGCGCGTCTCAGCGCGCTGGGCGAGTGAGTGAAACGTCTTCAAAGCTCTCGATGAAAAATCTTTTCCTATGTGTGCTGAGCCTCGCCCTCAGCGCTTGCTCTGGGTATCAACTCGGCGGTGGCAAGCCTCCGTCGCTCGCTGCAATTCAATCGATTTCCGTGCCGATGTTTGTCAACGCGACCCTGCATCCGCGGGCGGAGGCGCTGGCTACTTCCGCAGTCGCCGATGCTTTTGTCATGGACGGCACCTACCGGATTGAAACACGAGACAAGGCCGATGCTGTCCTAGAGGGGAAACTACGAAGGATCGACTATTGGACCCTCCGCAGCACCCGCCGAGATACCTTGCTCGCCGAGGAGCTGACCAATAGCGTGTGGCTGGAATGGGTGCTGGTAGATGCGAAAGATCCCACACGTGTTCTTGCTAGTGGTGCAAACAACGGTTCTAGTAGTTTCCTAGTGGATTCCAACCTTCAAACTGCCCGTAACAATGCGCTGCCGGATGCTCTTGAGCGCGCCGCGCAAAGCCTCGTCACCCGCTTGTCCTCCGGTTATTGATCCAATGGTGCGTATGCCTCTCCGCTTCTTGCACTGTTGTTGAAACGCTCGACAATCTCCGTTCGCAGCTTCTGCCCATGAGCGAAACCGATGATCCAAATAACCACGCTCCGGAGGTTTCACCTGACGATGATTGGGATGATTCGAATGATGCTTCTTTTATGGAGGGGCCAAGTCTCCCCCCGCGCCGGGGAGAAGTCGCACCTGCTCCAAAAGCGGCAGGAAAACTCTCTGCGGTAAAGCTTTACCCAATCAGCCCGGTCACTGATGAAACGGGTAGATCACTCGGTTCGCGCGATCAGGAGCCGGAGCCTCGGGAAGAGCAGCCTGCGGAGTGGGCCTCCTCAAAGAGAAATGCGCGCAAATCTAAGAAGAGTGTGCCTTTGGCCGAGAAGATGCCGGAGGCTGCGGAACAGCTCGTAAGCGAGGAGGTCATGCGGATAACGGCGGCCACACCCGTCGGGTACCCCGGGAACGAGGGGCTGGGAGAGGTGGACAGGATGGTCGGACCCGGGTCAGCTGCGGGGAAGAGGGTCCGTGTTCACGAGATAGGCAGCGATGAGCCTGTCGGTCATCCCGTGGCCAGGGAGCTCGTCAAGCTCGAACTCGGGCCGGAGCGTCAGATCCCACAGCAGGAGGGTGGAGAGGAAGCCGAGAGCTTACGCGCACGTAGACGTTTAGCCGATGGAGAGTTGGTCGACTGGGGAGAGGGAAAAGGCCGCGAGCCGGTAAAGTGGATGCTTTGGGCTGGCCTGGGCATCGTCGCTCTGGTGGTGTTGATAGTGATTCTCAGCCTGCGCTTTGGCGGCCGACCGACACGGGAATCCGAGGTATCGATATACAGTCAGATGGCCCCCTTTGAGGAGGTTTCGCAGACTGCAGCCGCCGTTGATAAAGAAAGCGCTGAAATTGCGGGCATGCTTTGGGAAGGTCTGCATCAGGCGAGGGAAATCTTCGCTCGTTACGTAAGAGCCGAGGCTCCGGAAGAAATTGCGGATGTGCTTTTCAACAGCGAGGAGGTTCTGCCTCTGGTGAAGGCGAACCAGGCACCTCTCAATGTCCCACCAGACTGGCAGCCGGACGACAGTAGCATTTGGTCGGTCTTGGAAGACGAGGGCACGCGATATGCTGTTCTGGAAGGGACGCTGCCGAATTTCGATTCGTTTACCGCCTATTTCCGCAACAAGCAGGGAGAGTTGAAACTCGACTGGAAGGCCACCACCGGCTACGGCACCGCCACTTTTGAGGAGCTGGCGCGAGGCGAGGGGGATGGTAGTGAAATCCGCTGCGTGGTCACACAAACCAATTTCTTTACGTTTTCCTTGCCGGAAGGTGAGTTCAGTTCCTTCCGGCTGACCTACCCGGAGGCGGGGAGCAATCTCTGGGCTTACGTTAGGACAGGCAGCAAGCTGGAGGAAACCCTGACGAAGCTTTTTACACCAAGTCAAATTACCGGCGAGTCGCAGCGGGAGGTCCGGCTGACCCTGCGCCTTTCTCCGGGGCCGAAGGAGGGGCTGGCCAATCAGTGGATGATTGAAGATTTAATCCGTTTGAGTTGGCTCGACCGATAGCCCATGATCGCTGCCGGGATGAAAAAAGTTTGGTATCATTGCGGCCACTGCGGTTCGCTTTTCGAGGAGAAGTTTGGCTTAGACGAGGGACGGCAGTGCACCGCATGCAATCAGAAGCCGGGGACCGGGATCTGGCCGGCCCGGATCGAAGCGCCGACGGAAGTCCAACGCGAGGCTCTTGCCTTCGACCGGCGCGGCGAGACAGTGGAGGATACGGGCAGGAGGGCTGTCCGTAAAAAACACCAGAAGAACATCATGCTCAGGGTCGTAATGATCTGGACGGTCCTGATGCTGCTGGCTGTGGGTCTGCGTCATTATTTCACGCAGAATGACGAGGAGACGCAGGTGGAGACGGTGACGGGAAGAATGACCGAAGGCACTCTGGCGGATGAAAGGATCGCTTTGCTGAACCAGGCGCTGCCCGTCTGCCATCGGACGCTGGGTGGCTTCCTGACGGCTGGAACTCCCGAAGCAAGGAACCAGTTCGTGATCGATCCGATCGAGACTGCGGCGAAAATGGCAAGTTTCTATCGCGACAACTCGCTTCCCAAGGTCAATGTCGGGCAGCTGCAACGGGTGGCGCAGGATGTGATTCTGGTTGGTAGCGAGTGGATGGTGGAGACCCGCTGGAAGGAGAAGGACGGGCAGGAGTTCGACGCAATTTTCCGCAGGGACGGCGGAAGCTGGAAGCTCGATTGGGAGCACTTCAGCCGCTACAGCGAGTATCCATGGACGTTGTTTCTGGCTGGAGACGGCCCGGAGACGGCCCAGTTTCGCCTGCTCGCGCGGCAGCTTCTCGTCGGGACCGAAGCGGAGCGAACGGGCGCGCGCCTTGCGGTGGTCATGATAGCCCCGGAATTTGGGGATTCTAAAGCGGAGGGTGTGGAATCCCCTGAATTTGTGATGCACCGCCGCAGTGATGAGGGGCTTTTGCTGGAGCGGGCTTTCGAGGCGCGGAGCGAGGATGAAAAGCTTTTTGGGCGCAAGCTGCAGCCGATGGAGAACGGAGGGCTGGTGAGGGTGAACGTTCGCGTCCGTCGCGAGGAGACGGGGGGCATCAGAAAGTTTTTCCTAGAGGAAGTCATCGCGTGTCACTGGATCGATAGCCCCGAGGTCGGGTACGATCTGGCGCGTCTAAAGGATGATTTGTTCGGCAACTGAAGCCACTCATCGGTTAGTCATTGCCGCCCGCATGTATGGTAGGGGCTCCGTGCCAGGAAACCAGTGCTGGAAGGCGATCGCGCCTTGGTGGATTAACAGACTAAGCCCGTTTTCGGTGCGGCAGCCGGTGGCGCGGGCAGCGGCTAGGAGCGGCGTGAGCGGTGGCTGGTAGATGGTGTCGTAAACGCAGTGCGTCGGCAGTAGGCACTCGTCCGGTATGATCACCGGGTCCTCGGGCTTCAATCCCACTGAGGTAGTCTGGATCAAGAGCTCTGCGGCATGGCAGTGGCTGACGAGATCAGGGTCATCGAATCCAAGGCAGTGGATTTCGGTTTCCGGGGAAAGAGAGGCGAGACGCCGGGCCAGCGCATGAATCTTTTCGAGGCTGCGGTTGACCAGTGTGAGCCGGGCCGGCTTTAGCAGGGCGCATTGGGTGGCGATTGCCTGTCCGGCTCCTCCGCCTGCACCGAGTATGATGCTGTGCGTCGCACCAAGTGAGATGCCGAAGGCGTCCGCGACCGCCCGCTTAAAGCCGGGGCCATCGGTGTTGTGTCCCATCGTCTTGTGTTCGGCAAACACGACAGTATTCACCGCACCCAGTATCAAGGCTTCTTCGGAGATATCCGTGCATGTCGCCATCGCTTCGAACTTGTGCGGAACGGTGACGTTGCAACCGATGAAATTAAGTTCCCTCATCGCGGCGAAAGCTTCCGCGAGGCGCCCCGGCTCAACCTCCAGGCGCACGTATGAAGCACCGGTTCCAAAGGCGTCCAGCGCCGGCTGATGCATCTGCGGCGAGGCGGAGTGAGCGACGGGATAGCCGAGAACAGCGAGCCGCGCTGGCTTCGGTCCGAGAGCTGACAAGGCGATGGTATCAAGAGAGTAAACGGGCTGCATCGGCGTTCAGTGGATCGGCTTGAGAGAACGGATACCGTCCTTGAGTTGACGTGCGGACCACTGCCCCGGAGCTGTCGGGGTTTCTCCAATGTAGCCATAGTTCAGAACGCTGCCGGCCTGGGCGCAGAGTAGTCGCGAGACCGGTGCCAGGTCTCCCATCCCCATTGTTGCGAGGGGTATCCCGTGATCGGTCATCTGAAAGCGGGCGAGCGAGGCAAGATCCTCCAGTGTGCCAAGGCGGGCGGCGACCTTGAACGCGTCCGCTCCCGCCTCCTTGGCAATCGCCGCGTGAGTCGTCAGCTTCTGGTTTGAAGGGAGCTGGTTGAAATCGTGATAGGATGCGATCCACGGGATGCCGCGCGCGCGGATTTCATCAATAAGCCCGGCCATTTCGGAGCTGCTGAGGGCTTCGATATCGATAATCGCGGCGTCATTCATCGCGGACGAAAGCAGCGCACTGCGCTCCGTCGTGCTGAGATCGAAAAGAGAGCCTTCGGAGTGGCGGCGAGCCGTGAACAGTAGGGGAAATGGCAGGAGATGCTGCCAAAGAGCGGGGCCGACGAGTGCAAACTCACGGTGAAAAAGGTCGAGGCGGATCTCCGCCACATCACACTCGTCGGCAAGGCTTTCGGGCTTCGCGCTGGCAAGGGAACTAGCGTCGCCGAAGCTGCCAACTACTACAGGTATAGGATTGGGGAAGAGAAAACGCGCAGGCGGCATGGCGGTAGTGATGAGTGGAGTGCGCACCTTCGTCAATGGCTTGTGCGTAAATAGGCAGCGCCTGCGTCGAGGTGGATAAAAATTTGCACTGTGGTATCCTTTTCTCTGGCCAAGCCAACCTACCCATCCCTAGTTTCCAGAGAAACCTGAACTGTATGAGAATTATCCCAAAATCGCTCCTCACCTTCTTTGCCTGCGCAGGCGTCGGCATTTTCTCCAGCGCCACTGCTGACGCGCAGGTCTACAAGGTGACCCCCGTCAAGCCGACGTTCGATGACTTGCAGTCGCCCGAGTTCAGTGGCGGCAAGCAGAAGTCTTTCAAGCCAAGAGACTGGCTCGAAGTTGAAGCCGCCTTCACTGTTCAGATGTCACCGGCACCGCCTTCTAATACCGCTGAAAAAGTTCTGGTGAAATGGTATCTGGCGGTCGCCCATCCTGAAAAAGCAGGTGCATATCTGCTCCTTACAAAGGACGTCACCCACGTCAACGTGCCACTCGAAACTGAAATCTTCTCGTCCATCTATTTGTCTCCAAGTTCTGTCACTCGTTTGACAGGCTCCGACCGCGGAGGCAAGAAGGCGGTGGCCTATGTTGGCTATGAAGTCGTCATCAATGGGGTCAAGGTCGCTGAGGAAACCGACAAAGGGAAAGTCGGCTGGTGGAACCAGCCCTCGGACAAGATCTCGCGCAGCGAAACAGTGCCTATCCTCGACAAGACTCAGACCCCGTTCGCCCCGATGTGGTGGGATCGCTATGCCGAGGTCTTCGTGGAACCCCGGTAGGAATTTTACTGATTTCCCGTTTCCTTCTTAAATTTTAAAGACCCACCGATCGCCCCTCTACCATGGCAGATACCCAGACTACCGTAGCTCTAAACATTGGCTCCCAACGCATCGGCATGGCCGTTTTCGACACATCGAAGAGCGGCGGACTGATCCTCAAAGGCTATGAAACCGCTACCATCATCGCCGACCCTGCCTTTGAAGCTTCTCGCGAGTCACAGATCAAGGTTGCTCTTGATGATTTGGTCGCAAAGCTAAAAGTGCCAAGGGCCAAGGTGCGGTATGCCATCTCCGGCCAGGCGGTCTTCACACGGTTCGTCAAGCTGCCACCGATTCAGGATGACAACATCGAGCAGCTTGTTACCTTTGAAGCTCAGCAGCACGTGCCTTTCCCGATCAACGAGGTCGTATGGGATTATGAGTTGATTGAGGGCGGTGAAGACAAGGAAGTCGTAATTGTCGCAATCAAGGGTGATGCCCTGGACGAGATTAACGGGACGGTTAACGCCACCGGTCTCACCACTGCGGAGGTCGATATTGCCCCCATGGCTTTGTATAACGCCTTTCGTGCCGCCTACGGAACGCCAGAGGAGGCGACGCTCATCATTGATGTGGGCGCGAAAACTAGCAATTTGCTCTATGTGGAGGGTAGGCGCTTTTTCACCCGTAGCGTCGCCATAGGCGGTGCCGCCATTAGCGCGGCGATTGCGAAGGAATATAATATCTCCTTTCCGGACGCCGAACATCAGAAGGTCACCAACGGTTTGGTCGCCCTCGGCGGGGGACATACCGAAACAATGGACGAGTCACTCGCCGCCCTCGCCATGGTAATCCGCAATGCGTTGACTCGGCTTCCAGCGGAAATAGCCCGCACAACCAACTACTACCGCAGCCAGCATGGCGGAAGCGCGCCGCGCCGGGTTTTGCTAGCAGGCGGCGGAGCGAACCTTCCTTACACTCTCGAGTTTTTCGCTGAGAAACTCAATCTCCCGATCGAATATTTCAATCCGCTAAGCCAGGTGGTTATCGGCAAGCGCATGGACTCCGAGCTCCTACAACGCGAGGCGCACACGATGGGCGAATTGATCGGTCTCGGCCTTCGTGGCACTGGAAAGTCCACGATCAACATCGATCTCGTGCCTGCTGCTGTTGAGGTCACCCGCGCCGCAGACCGGCGGAAGCCTTACCTTATTGCTGCGTCCGTTCTGCTCATACTCGGATTCGCCACCTGGGCGGCCCTCCAGCACGTGGCAGCCGGCAAGGCGGAAGATCGCAACCGGACGATGGGAGAGATTCGGGAGAACCTCTCGCCGGTTGAAACGCAGATACGTGGCCTTCTTCAGAAAGAGCAGGACCTCTCAGAGGTCGCCAAGGCCTATACCACCATTGAGGCGAATCACTCTTTTTGGTTTGACCTCATGGGAGAACTCAGAGGTGCCTTCGCCCACGACGCGGTGTGGATCACGGAGATGACACCGCTTTATGGCTACAATCCACTTTCGCCCGAAGAAGGCGCCGCACCAGCGGCTCAGCCGGTCGTCAAGCCGGATTTCGCCAGCGTCCAGTCGGGGGGCAGTGCCATTCTCGAGCCACGTCCGGAAGCAGCAGCGACCCCTCCCAAACGTGGTGGTCGTCGCGACAATGCTAAAGAAGCTGAGTCACAGGAGCTCGCTGCGAATGCGATTCTGATCAGAGGCTTTTGGAGAGAAAATCCCCGGAGCCAGAACGTGGTTTCCGATCTGGTCAAGAGACTGCGCGAGAACTCTGAAACTTTCCGCTTCACCGTTCAGGACCCCAAGGGGCAAGAAGTGGCATTGAGCGACGAGCAGATCCTCCGGATCAGTGTCGCCGGTCAAGAAGGGGATCTCGGCTTCCCCTTTGAACTCACTCTTCCGCTGACGCAGGAAGTGAAGGTAAAATGACTTTACTCAAATTTTATTAAAAAATCCCTATGAATTGGATCAAAAGCAACCCTTTCGTCTCAGCTCTCGCTGGCATCACTCTTGTGATCTGTGCGGTGTTGATATTCCTTGGCACCCGTGGAGGTGCTCGCTATGGAGAGGCGAAGACCGGCTTCGAAGATGCCTACCAAGGTGTTTCAACCTCCGAGGGTATCCCGCTTTACCCCACTGCGGAGAACCGCGACGGCAAGCGCAAAGCGCTGAACGAATACCGCGAGTCGATTACCGCGCTGCGCGCGCTGTTCGATAAGTATCGTCCTGCCAACTTGGACAACCTCACCACTCAGGAGTTTACTGGCCGGTTGAAGTCCTCTACCACCGAAGTCACCGACGCGCTCAAGGAAGCCGGTGTCGAAGTGCCGGAGGGGTTCTTCATGGGTTTTGAGGGTTATCGAGACCAGCTGGCACAATCTGAAGCGACAGGTGTTCTGCACTTCGAGGTAGAAGGCATCAAAAACGCTTTGCTCAACTTGGCTGAGGCCCGTCCCGGTACGTTGATCAGTCTTTACCGCGAGCCGATCCCGGAAGAAACCGGCGGAACTTACACGCCTCCGGAGAACGCAGTGGCACGAACCTTTGGTTTCGAGCTGGTCTTCAAGGGTTCCGAAGCGTCCGTCAGAGAGTTTCTCAGCTCCCTCGGCGATATCGATCCTTATTACTATGTGATTCGTACTTTGAAGATTCAGAACGAAGACTCCGCCCCCCCCCGGGTCGCCGATGCGGAGTTCGAGACAGCAGTAACTGAAGCCGCACCTGTTGAAGCAAGTCCCTTCGGAGTGGCGTTTGAGATTCCTGAACAGGAAGTGGCGGAGGAGGGTGAGGAGTCCGGGACTGCTGAAGAGGCCGGGACTGGTGAGGAGGCCGAGGCACCGGCGGTCGCGGAGACTGCGCCCGCCGATACCAGCCGTATTCTCGCGCAGGTGCTGGGGGACGAAGAGCTCATCGTTTTCATCCGCTTCGATCTCGTGATGTTTCTTCCTGCCAAGGAACTCCCGCAACCTTGATCAAACCCAATTTAAATCATGTCTTGGATTTCCGAAAATTATGAAAAGGCGGCCGTAGGTGTCGCTACCGTTGCTTTGCTTGGTCTCACGTTCATGGGTTGGCACAGGCTCAACTCTGTGGAAGAGGATTTCAGTGACGAGCCTGCTGGCAGCGGACAGAACGATCCAGCGGTCCCGGCAGCCGACGAGGTCTCCACCGCAAGGTCATCGTTTCAACTCAAGCACGAGTGGACGAAGGGGGATTACGAGGGTCGGCCTGTCGATCTCTTTACCGGCGTTCCGCTGTTTGTTAACAAGAACAACCAGGTGGATCCTGTCGACCTGCCTACCAGTCCACCGGTTCATCCTCCTGTCCCCAACCAATGGTGGATTGATAACCGCATTGATCCGGGTTTCGGGGACTCTCCCCAGCGCGATGCTGATGAGGATGGTTTCTCCAATGTCGAGGAATTTACCGCGCAGACGGATCCGAACGATCCCCGCGAGTTCCCAAGTCTGATAGGCAAGCTCGGCTACGTAGGCGACGAGGCAGTTGAGTGGGTCTTGCGCCCCGGTTTTGAGGCACAGGGTGGTTTTACTTTTGATTACAGTGACAGCCTTAGGCGCAAGGCTCGCGTGAGTGCAGCCAATGTGGTGATGCCCGGTGAGACTTTCTTCGGAGAGGGACCCATGGAAAACCGGTTCAAACTTCTGGGGTCCGAACGTCGCAAACAAGCCAACGAAGCCATTGGGGCCGAGGTGGATGTGACCATTGTGCGGGTCGAGGATCAGAAGCCCAACAAGAAGGGAATCGTGTATGAAATCCCATCGATGTTCCGCAAGAAGGATGCGCGGCAGTTTTCTAATCATGATAGGACCGCCATTCTCAGCCTTGCAGCTTTGGGAATGGAGGGACAGGAGTTCAAAGTCGAAGAACGCTCTTCTTTTTCTCTGCCGCCGGACGGCAAAGAGAAAGTCTATATGCTTAAGGAAATCACGCCCGAGAAGATTACCGTTGAGCATACTGCCCAAGGGGGAGAATCAAAGACCTACGAGATACTCATAGGTTCCGTCGGTCCTGTGGCACCCTAGCCTGTCCCCATTGTTTAGTTTTCAGAAAAAAGCTCTTTCCAAACCTCACAAATCACTCCAGAAACTGTCCGTTCCTTATGCAAAAAACGCCAATTTATCGCTCTAGTCGCACCGCCCTCGCGCTGATGGCCGTCGCCGCCACCATGCCGCTCACCGTATCCGTTGCCGTCGCCGGGGAGGGTGGTGGTTATTCGAGTGTGGGTGGCTTGGCACAGCGGGAGATCATCCGCCGTCAGGAAGCGGTCGCTGAAGCAGACCGCTTG
Organism: Akkermansiaceae bacterium; assembly: GCA_041748235.1. GTDB lineage: Bacteria > Verrucomicrobiota > Verrucomicrobiia > Verrucomicrobiales > Akkermansiaceae > Luteolibacter. The sequence continues at coordinate 27,905 of JBGTDO010000078.1, forward strand.
TTTCTTGAGGGACGTGAAGCTTATGCCAAAGGTGACTTCCAGCAATCGGTTGACAAGTATCGTGCCGCGCTGACCCTCTTGCCTAGTAGCGTATCCCTGACCGAGCGCCGCGTGAGCTACGTCCAGCACCTCGGCGACGCGAGCGTGGCTCTCGCGCAGCAGTTCCGGAAGGTTGGAAAGTATGAGGAGGCCCGCGCTCTCCTTGATGGGGTGCTCGCTCCCGACGTCGATCCCAATAATATCTTGGCCAAGACCGAACTTGGCTATCTTGATGATCCGATTCGTACTAACCCTGCGCTGACTTACGAGCATACCAAGAACATCGATGCGGTCCGTCGTGCGCTCTATATGGCCCAAGGCAACTATGACCTAGGGAAGTTTGATGCAGCCAAGACTGATTATGAAGCTGTCCTTCGACTTGATCCTTACAATACCGCCGCTCGTCGCGGTATGGAAAGAATTGCGGCAGCCAAGACTGACTATTATCGCGCTGCGTATGATCACACTCGCGCGGAGCTTTTGATGCAGGTGGACGCGGCGTGGGAACTCTCTGTGCCGGCGGATTTGCCTACTTTCGACACCATTGGTGGAAGCACCCGTCCGGAGACCGAGGGCGTTGCCTACATCACCGAGAAGCTCCGCCGGATCATCATTCCACGGATCGATTTTGAAGACACCACTGTTGAAGAAGCCATTGATTTCCTCCGTCTCCGCGCGGCTGAGCTTGATACTCTTGAGCTCGACCCGGCACGGAAGGGAGTGAACTTTGTCATCCGCCGTCCACGGACAACAGCGATCGGTGCCGGTGAGGGCGGTCTTGATGCAGCAGCAGGAGAGGCTCCGCTTCTCGGTGACGGTGATCCCGGATCCCTTCGTATCGACGAGCTCCGTCTCCGCAACGTTCCTTTGGCAATCGCGCTCAAGTATATAGGTGACAAGACCAAGCTTCGTTACAAAGTCGATGACTTCGCGGTGACCCTTGTTCCCCAGACCGAAACGGGAGAGGATCTGTTCACTAGAACCTTCCGTGTTCCGCCTGATTTCGGAGCATCGCTCTCCGCAGGGGGTGACGGTGGTGGTGGCGCTGCCGTGGATCCGTTTGCCGAACCTGGCGCAACCGGGGGCACTCTGCAGGCTAGACCCCCTATCCTCGAACTTCTGAAGAGAGCGGGTATCCTTTTCCCTGAGGGAAGTTCTGCCACACTGGGTGCCGCAGGAAGCTTGCTCATCACCAACACTCCCTCGGAACTCGACAAAATCGAACAACTCATCGATGCCTCGTCGGTGGGTCAGCCGAAGCAGGTGAAGATTACCACTAAGTTTGTTGAAATCTCTCAGGAGAACAACGATGAGCTGGGCTTCGATTGGCTGGTTTCTCCGTTCAGTCTCACTGGCTCCAACAGTGTCTTTGGAAGTGGTGGCACCCTCGGTAATGGATCCGTCCGCACCGGTTCAGACTTTGTGGGCACTGTCAATCGCTCGACGCTGCCCTTCATTCCCGGCACCGGTAACGTCAACAACATTGTCACTGGTGGCCTTCGCAGCGGCGATTCAGCAGTCAACCGCAACAACATCGACGCAATTCTCAACAACCCCGCCAGAACAGCTCAATCGGCCAGCGTCGCCCCCGGAATCCTGGGTCTTACCGGTCTGTTTTCCGACGGGCAGGTTCAGGTGATCATGCGCGGTCTTGCCCAGAAAAAAGGCACTGATCTGATGACCGCTCCTTCGGTAACCGCTCGTTCCGGTCAGAAAGCAACCATTGAGGTAATTCGAGAATTTATCTACCCGACCGAATACGAACCCCCCGAACTTCCAAACAGTGTGGGAGGTAGTGCCGTTATTTCGGACGGAGGGCTGGGCCTCGGTGGTGGTGGATCCTCCAGCTTCCCGGTCACGCCTGCCACGCCCACGGCTTTCGAAACCAAAAACACGGGTGTGACCTTGGAAATCGAGCCTACAATCGGTGAGAACGACTTTGTAATCGATCTTCGGTTCCTTCCTGAAATCGTCGAGTTTGAGGGCTTCATCAACTACGGGAGCCCGATTCAATCTCCATCGACCGACATTCTCGGTAACACGAGGAACGCGATCATCACCGAGAACCGGATCGAGATGCCCGTCTTCTCCAAGCGGAGCGTTAATACAGCTCTCACGATCTATGACGGCTACACAGTGGCAGTCGGTGGCCTAATGCGTGAAGACGTACAAAACGTGGAAGACAAGGTGCCTATCCTCGGTGATATCCCGATCATCGGTCGCCTCTTCCAGTCCACCAGTGAGAACCGGATCAAGAGCAATCTGATCATATTTGTTACCGCGCAGATCATCGATGCAACTGGCCGACCGCTCCGCGGAGCTGAAGCAGGTGCACCGGTTCCTGTAACCGCAGGTGCCGGTGAGATCGGCGGGGAGGGAGTTCTTCCTCCACTGGATCTTCCTGAGTAAGAGCGCTTGCAGATTTTGATATGAAAGGGCGGGAGGAGACTCCCGTTCTTTTTCGTCGCCCGCACGCGGCTCTGCGAAACGCTTCTCTAATAGAAAAGCGGCCTTGTGATAGTGTCGGACTCGCTTGGCTGTTGCCACGCTCCCGATGCCGCCGAGTTGGCGATGCAAGCACGAACACCTTGGGCCTCCTCGACCGGGCTAGGGGCTACAGGAAAATTGTTCTTACGTGCTCGCACGTTTGAATCTGGTCATCATCACTGCCGATCAAGGCAATGATCCGTGCCACCACGGAATGGAGCCCATCCGTGAGCAGGTGGGTTGTCTTGAGGTTCCTGCCAAAGGCTCTCAACTCCTTCAGATGACTGTATTCTCAGACGTTGCGGTCTTCTTGGAGCGTTAGTTTGAATGAAATCTGATATTGCCAAATGCTCGCCGATCAGATAAATATCATCCGTCAGATTCGCATTCTTGCGGGCTGGCGCGCTTCGTCCGGTCTTAACGCCATGTCTCGGGAAGTGTTGATTGTGATGGCGTGATACACGAACAAGAAAATGGACATCTATGTGGGCAATTTGCCCTACACCGCTACCGAAGAAGACGTTACCGATCTCTTCGCCGCATACGGCCCGGTCGAACGGGTAAAAATCATCACCGACCGTGAAACCGGCCGCTCGAAAGGGTTCGCTTTTGTCACTCTCGGCGATCAAAGTCAGTTGAACGCCTCCATTGAGGCGCTCAACGGTCAGGACTATCATGGCCGAGCGCTCCGAGTGAACGCATCCGAGCCTAAGGAAGCGCGTCCAGGTGGATTCCGCAGCGGTGGTGGTGGTGGTGGCTACGGCGGTGAACGCCGTGGTGGCGGAGGTGGCGGTGGCTACAAAGGCGGAGGTGGCGGCGGCTACGGTGGCGGTAGTGGTTACGGCGGCGGCGGCGGCGGTTACGGCGGAGATCGTCGTGGCGGTGGCGGCGGTAAAGGCGGTGGCTACAAAGGTGGTGGCGGCGGTGGTCGTGGCAATGACGACTGGGGTTGATACCAGCCCTCACCCGAACAATTCCGGCACCCTCTCCCGTGTGGAGGCGGGTGCCTTTTTCATGTGCATCCGCTGCCTTTGTAAACGCGCTGCACCCGCGGCATGATACTGGTAAATACCTCCCAAGGAATCGTTTCCGCCCAGCGCGCGACCTCTGTAACCAGAATATTAGGGCCGAAGATTTCCACTTCATCACCACTGGCAATCTCACTGTCATCGGGCAACCCAACCATGATCTGGTCCATCGTCACCCGGCCCAGCACCGGATGGCGCTCACCGGCAATGAATACCTCGGGACTTTTCCCTGAAACATGACGGGGATAACCATCTCCATACCCGATTCCTACGGTCGCCACCCGCGTGGGCCTGCTCGTGACGTAACTGCGGCCATAGGAAACGCTGTGCCCTGCGGGAAGCGTTCGCACCAGGGTCACCCGTGACTTCAGGGTCATCACATTATTCAGCTTTTCCTGATAAGAGGGGATCGGGGAAATGCCGTAGAGCATCAGGCCGGGTCGGGCGAGATTGCAGCAGCCGCGTGGGAACCCAAGCAGTCCCCCACTGTTAGAGAGGTGCCTCCACTTGAAGCGGTTTTCACCTCCCAACCCTCGAACCGCCGCTTCGAATACCTCAATCTGATGCCGCGTGTATTCCTCGTCCTCATCAGACGACGACAAATGCGAGGCAATGCCCTCAATGCTCAGAGATTCAAAGCTCTCCAGTTGCTGTGACTTTGCTAAAATCTCCGTAGCGAGAAAGCCGCCCCGTCCCATCCCCGTATCGACCGCAAGATGCACAGAGAGCACCTTCCCGTGCGCTTCGGCGATATTGTTGAAAGCCCGCCCCTCCTCGATCGAAGAGATGCACGGGACAATGTCCCGGGCCACGATCTCCTCGCGCTCCTCGGCCCAGCTCGCGCCTAGCAGATAGATCGGCGACGCCACACCCGCCGCCCGGATCCGGCGTGCTTCGCCAATGTTGGCTACGCCAAGAAAAGCGACCCCGCAGCTCTCGAAAATGCGCGAGATCTCCTCCATGCCATGGCCGTAAGCTCCTGCCTTGACCACCGCCATGATCTCACAGCCCGAGGCATCCCGGGCGAATTCTAGGTTCTTCCGCAGGTTTTCGATATCAATCTCGACCCAGGCTCTAGGTGGTGAAAGTGGGATCTCGGCTTCGGTCACTGCCGAGAGGCTAGAGGAGAGGCGGCCATCCGCAAGAAACACTGAGTGAAATCTATCTCGTTGGCGCTACCTGCCTTTACGCCTCCGCTTGCCTTTTCCGAGTGCGTGACTCTTGCCAGCCCAGCAACAGTTTTATGATTCGTGCCTTGTCACTTGGTTTTGCCCGATGGCGATGCTCACTCCGCCAGATGCCGCAGGGTCTCACGGATCGCAGGGATTAAAAGAGGTAGACACTCCCCGATTGCTTTTGGATTCCCCGGTAAATTGACGATGAGCGTGCAGCCGCGAGTTCCGGCGGTGGAGCGCGAAAGAATGGATGTGGGCGCAATGGAAAATGTCGTCACGCGCATGATCTCGCCGAAGCCCGGTAGCTCCCGCTCCAGAACTGCCTTGGTGGCTTCAGGCGTCGTATCGCGTTTTCCGGGGCCGGTGCCACCGGTGGTGAGAATCAGATCACAACCATCTTCATCGCACAGCTGGCGCAGGAGCGTCTCGATCTCCTCCCGCTCGTCCGGCATTACGACCCGCAGCCACTGCACAGCTTCAAAGCTGGCTGCGCCGAAGATCCTTTCGATTTCCGGACCGCTCAGATCTTCATAGATCCCCGCGCTCGCCCTGTCGCTGAGGGTGAGGCGGGCGACTTTGAGAGGCTTTCTCATCGTTTGATTTTCTCCAACAGCGTGATGTCGGTGATCGTCATGTCCTTGTCCACCGCTTTGCACATATCGTAAATAGTTAGAGCGGCGACGGAAACGGCTGTTAGCGCTTCCATTTCGATTCCGGTCTTCGCCGAGGTGCTGACGGTGGAAATGATCGCAACCCCGCCTTCACGAATTTCAAAGCAAATGTCCACCTTGTCGAGCGGCAGGCTGTGGCAAAGCGGGATCAGGCGGTCGGTAATCTTCGCCGCCTGAATCGCCGCGATTCGCGCGACTGTCAGCACATCGCCCTTCGGCAGCTTCTGATCACGCAGCGCGGAAACGGTGGACGCCGCCATCGTGATGAAGCCGCTGGCGATCGCGATCCGTTGCTGGATCGGCTTCGCCCCGACATCGACCATGCGGGCGGTGCCTTCCGCATCAAGGTGGGAAAATTCTGGTGAGGACATCTAGAGCTAGCTTGGAGGCGCGGAGTGGGGGAGGTCGAGCAACAAGGTCTGCGCGCGTCCCTTCGCAGGTGAGCTGGCGTTTACACGCAGCAGCGCGTTTGTTCCTGCTAAGGAAAAGGTATCGCCGGAGGTGGACCAACTTTTTGGGGTCGCGATGAGTTCGCCATCTTTCACGCAGACCTTGGCAGGCCAAAAAGTCTCTCGTGGATTCGGGCGCAGGATGTCCACACGTTCGATTTGAAGTTCTAGGAAATCCCAAGACGGCGTGGTCCCCGACAGGATCTCGATTGCCATTCGGATCGCAACGTGGAAGCAAACGAAGTGGGAGACTGGATTCCCCGGAACTACGAAGGCGACCTGATCTCCCCGCGTGGCAAATGTCAGCGGTTTGCCGGGACGGAGGTTGACCTTGTTGAAGTGGATCGTGAAGCCCATTGCCATCAGGGTGGCGGATCCGTGGTCATGGTCTCCCACGCTTGCTCCCCCGGAAATGAGCAGCAGGTCGCAGTCGCCTTCGGCCGCCGCTTGCATGTCGCCTCGGCTGTCAGTAACTCGCATCGACTCTGAGCTTAGGTTCAAACCGGCGAGCAACCCCGCGATCAGACTTGAATTCGTATCGCGGATCTGCCCCGGTTTCGGTTGCTGATCGGGTGAGACCAGTTCGTCGCCCGTCGCCAAGTGGCGAATCCGCGGCCGGCCATAGACCTGCGGCCTGACACAGCCCACCTGCGCGATCATAGCCATCTCCGGCCCGCCAATTAGAGTGTGGGCAGGGAGGATCAAATCGCCACGCCGCGCTTCCGATCCTTTTTCTCTGACAAATGTGTTTTCAGAAAAATCACGAATAAAAACCTCGTCGCCCTCCCGCCGGCAATCTTCCTGCATCACCACGCGCCCCCCTCCCTCCGGGAGCACCGCTCCGGTAAAGATCCTCATCGCCTCTCCAGATGCTAGAATTCTATCAGAAACTGTTCCCGCTGCGATCTCTTCTACCACGCGGAACACACCCGGCCTCGCATTCGCGTCCACCACATATCCATCCATCGTCGAGCGGTCCGCGTTTGGATACCACGCGTCTGAGAAAACAGCCGAGCTGATGACATGGCCAAAGCTCTCCTCCAGAGAAACTTCGCGTGAGGGCAGGCGACGCGTATGGGCACCGATGAGCTGCCGCGCCTCTTCGATCGAAATCATGACAGAGCTTCGTTCGTTGGGAAAACGTCGGCCAGTCAAATTTATCCTGCGAGAATCCTGCGGATTGTTTTCCGTGCGAGGCGGTCCAACGCCTTGACCGAAAGCTCGATATGCTCCTCCAGCGTGTCCTCGATCTTGTTGTGGCTGATCCCGTGCAGGCTTTGGACGAACATCATCACGGTGGGAATTTCCGCCAGTGCCACCTCCGCAGCATCGTGGAGCGGCCCCGAGGGCAGGCGGCGGGAGGTTCCACAGGTTTCTTGTATCGCCTCCTCGCAAAGATCTACGAGCGCTTGATCAAAGATCACGGGTGCGATGCGCCACAGCCGCTCCCATTCCACAGTCACATCTCCCTCCGCTGCGTAGCGCTCGCTCGCTGCCTTGGCCTCGGCAAGCATCACCGCCAGCGCTTTTCCCTCGAGATGCCGCTGATCCAGCGTGATCCGGCAATCGGCCACGACGCTTGTCACGATCCCAGGCTCCGTCGCACAGGAACCGATGGTGCACACCCCGCCGTGGCACTCCGCGATCTTGTAGATCTCCGGAGCCATTCTTGCTGCTGCCAGAAAAGCGTCCTTGCGGCGGTTCATCGGCGTGCTTCCAGAGTGGGCCGCCTGGCCGCGGAAGGTGATCGCGTGCCGCTCCACGCCGAAAGTTCCGAGTACCGCCCCCAATGGTAGATCCATATCCAGAAGCACCGGTCCTTGCTCGATGTGCAGCTCCAGATAAGCCGCCGCGTTGGCCGCCTCCACACCGGAGTCTTTGACTTTTTCAAAATCGATCCCGTGCTCCGCCAGCGCCTCCGGTAGGGAAACGCCGTTTCGATCTTTCAGCACCCGCGCCTCCTCCAGATCCAGATTTCCGGAAAAAGCCGCGGAGCCAAAGACGCTCTTACCAAATCGAGCACCCTCTTCATCCGCCCAATCGACCACCCTCACAGTCACCGGCGGCTTGCCCTGGAATTCCTCACAGAGTCCCCGCATCACCTCCACTCCTGCCATCAGATTCAGGCATCCGTCGAGCCAGCCGCCGTTCGGCACGGAATCGATGTGGCCGCCGATGATCAGCGCTTTCTCGGATTCGCCTTCCAGTGTGAACCAACGGTTCCCCGCCGCATCCGTCACCATTTCCACAGGAAGCCCCGTCATTTTTTCCTCCATCCATGCCCGCGCCCGCGCCCATACCGGAGTGAATGCCACCCGCTGCGCCCCGTCTTCGTCTCCAGTCAGCTCCCGTAGCTCTTTGAGTTCCGCCACCGTCCGCCGCGGATCCAGCCGATCTGAAAAATCATTCATGTTTCCATCGTCTCCGAATGCAGATTCCGTGCAAGAAGGTTTAGTATGATGCCAGACCCGAGGGACCTTCGTTCTTTTCGAGCACATCACCGCCGCTGAAGGTTCCGAGCGATGTCGGGCTGCCATCCGCGTTCACCATCGACCGCAACACATACCGGGGCAAAACCACCCTGCAGACCATCATCCAGGGCGTGATGGCGGCAGACTGAAAGGGAAAAGGCCGAACACCCTGAGGGATATCCGACCTTACAAGTCAATCGCAGTGCCCGGGAATTCAGTTTTTCTCGTGGGGCTTCTTGCCATCCGATTCCATCGGTGCCGCTTGCACACCTCCCCCCATGGAGATCATATCGCCTTCCTTCATCATCATGCTTGCGCCGTCCTTCATCATGACTTTGCCGTCCTTCATGACCATGGTGCCGTTGGAAAGCTCGATGTCCTTATCCATCATCATCGACTTGCCACCTTTCATCACCATCAGCTTGCCGTCCTTCATCATGATGTGGTCACCCATCATCATGTCGCCATCCATCATAATCATGTCGCCATTGGACATCATCATCATCTTGCCGTCCTTGGTTTTGTAGGAGCCGTCCTTCATGACCATAGTGCCGTTCGAGAGCTCCATGTCCTTGTCCATCATCATGGACTTGCCGTCCTTCATGACCATCAGCTTGCCATCCTTCATCATGATGTGGTCTTTCTTCATCATCTCTTCCTTCATCATGGCCTCGGACTTCGCTGTCTCTCCTGTCTTGGATTCCTGCGCGTAGCCAATGCCGGAGGCGGCGATTGCAAGAACTGCTGCGACGATTTTAGTATTTGGTGTCTTCATATTTTTCGTTTGTTTGGTTTGGTTAATTTGCTCCCCGCCATCGCAATGCACGACGAAACGGGGGAATCATGAAATGTTTCGCATGGCGGTGATGACGGCAATGGGGTGTTCACCCCATAGAATTTGGAACGTCAGCGTGTGTTGCGGAGGCCATGTTTCGCCACGCCATCCCCGTTCCGTCCACATCGCCTTCCGGTATCGGCACATCGCCCTCCGGCGCTCTCCGCATCACCCTCCGGCAAGGGCAGATCGTCCCCCGGTGGTGTCCACATCTCCCTCCGGTGCCGTCCGCATCGCACTCCGGCGAGGGCACGTCGCCTGCGGCGCTGCCACATCGCCCGCCGGTCGGACCGGAACATTTTCCGGCGAAATCCACATCGGCCTGCGGCCCTTCCCACATCGTCCCGGCATCTCCAACACCCTGGTTTCAAGGCGGTAAAGCGTTCCGGCCTGCTCCGCGAACCCCCGCCGTCCAGACAACCTCCCGCCGACCGGACATAGGCCTCGCTGGCAATTTCACCCATGAGTCGGCCAATACGGCGTGAAGGAAGGGTGGATCCAACTACCTTTTCGTACCAAATGGCTTCACCATGATCGGATCGGCCAAGCATCGAACTCACCGCAACGCAGATACTCGTCATCTTTGGACATGCCGTCGTTGCATGGGTAACAGCACGGGACAGTGCGGAGATCGGAAGGACGAGGCTTCGGGAAAAGGTTTTTCGGGGGGATGTGATCGGAGGTCAGGTTCTCCTTTACACCACAAAGAAAGCAGCACTTTCGGCTTCTATCCGGTTCTGCAGTCATAGTGGCTAAAAACGCCTGATCCCGAAACTTGGATTCCTGTGGTCGTGCCGAAGAACTCAGACGCGGATGTGGTCTGTCTGGACATCGTATAAAAAGTGGTATGGAAACCGTTACAAGTTGCAGCGCCTCAACCCGCCCGCATCGAAATGGAAAAACTTCGGGTTCGCGCATGCCTTCTCGATCCCGATGCGGAATTCCGCCAAAAATCATCCGCAAGCTGTTCGGCGATGGAATCATATTTCCCGAGGATCTCGTTGAGATCCGCCTGGACGCGGCGGTGAAATCTAGTTTCCACGACGCTTCAGGCCGGAAACGAGTTGGTCAAAGGTGAGCCATACGGAAGGGTCATTTTCCGCTTCGTCCATCCGTTGGCGCACTTCTCCGTCCGATACTTCGTAAACGGGGCTTTCCAGCCCATGCAGCAACCTTGAGGCGAGGGAGGCGCGTTGCTCTTCGGATAGTTTCGATGCCTCGGTCACAATCTCTTCGAGCTTCATGATGGGGGCATGATAAACTTTTTTCGTTTTTGTTCCACCCAGAAGTTCCACGCGCCGGCGAAAACGCCCTCACCCGCACCCAGATCCGCCAGGCCCGCGACCTCATCGCCGATCTCAACACTTCCGTCCGCAACAAGTTCCGCACCGACCCCGAAGTCCTCGCCGAGTGGTCCACCGCCTTCCGCATCCACCGCACCGGCGGGGG
>JBGTDO010000079.1:0-10699 GCA_041748235.1 Akkermansiaceae bacterium
CAACTGGCTCAAAGCCCGCAGCGGCAAGCCGTAGGGAATGGCAGCCTGACTTCATAGGTGTCATAGATCTGAAAACTATGACTCTTTTGAAACGGGCGGAGCAACAACATGTGCAAGGCGCTGCAGACTACGCTTACCTAGAAATCACCGAGGGTCGCGTTTACCCCGCTTACCCGCCGAGTCCTTCCAAGGCACCAAGAACCGCGCTTTCCTCATGCCCCACCCTACCCGCCATGCTTCACTCAGCCACAATGACTACCAAATACAAGCATCTCACCTATTATGCCCATGTCCCCGGTCAGTTTGTTACCGATGTCCTCGGTTCGTACCACGAACAAGATCGTCAATTTCGAGGGCGATGTGGACAAGCTTACTGGCCAGATTCTGGAGATCGACGTGAAGGAATCCACTGGCTTCACGACCTACGGGACGGTTGTGTGACGGCAGCAGCGTGCCCAAATTACGGAAAATCACTGGGCTTTGGGGATGGGCTGGACTTTCAGGCGGAACATCGCGGAAGGGGCGGATCCCGCTTGAAGCTTGTCGAGACGATGCTCAACCCTGTCGTCCTCGCCTAGGATTGTCCGGTTGCAACTTGCTGGCTGCCACGTCTCGGCATCAAGCGAGTATTCTACGATCATTTCGAGACCTTGGGCTGCTAGATCCTTGTTGGCTGTGTATTCGTAGGTGGCTATCAACTGACCTTCCTGATTTTTTGTGACATTGAATTTAGGTTCGACGAAGCTATGTAGGCCACTTGAAACCTCTCCCATAGCGTGTTCAAGGAGTAGCATCCGTCCTTCGGCGGATTTTTGAAAAGGGGCGACTTCGTAGCTCACGATATTTGAGACAATACGGTAACCTCCATCGCGCCACGCCTCAAGGTGGATCGAATAGGAACCCTCCAAATGGTTTCCGTGGTAAGTATACTCGTATTCATCGCTTGCCCCCCTTTTTAGGGCCACCTTATCATCACGTTTTACGACCCACTGGAGGGCTTGTTCTTCTCCGGTCGTGCGGACTACACCGAAATTATTCTTGAGAATCAGTGAGTAGTTCCCGCTTTGTGCTTGGGCAGCAAGAACATGGAAATTCATTGGCGTTGATGACGTGCCGCCCGGAAACGTGAGTTCGATTTGCGCTCTGAATTCACCCGCTAGAGTGGGGGTTCCACTGACTAGGCCTGAGGCCGAAATTGCCAGTCCGGGAGGTAATCCTCGGGCGTCTATTCTTGTGACTGCGCCAGTTGCTTGCAACTGGAAGACCCAAGGTTTGTTGAATGTGCAGACAACGTTTCGCGCGCTACTCAGGATTGGTGTCACTGGAGCTGAAGGGGCGCTGTTGGGGTCTCCGATGCGATATCCGACCGAATTCGAAACAATCTGGGTACGACCCTCGACGAAAGCCTCAAGGTAGGCTACGTATTCCCCGGGTAGGAAATTACGGTAGTAACTGGAATGTGTCTCCGAGTGGGCCAAGCGTTTGAGGACTACGACCCCGTCCTTCGTGAAAACCCAAGCCAACTGTGGGTGGGTCCCCGGGGATCGGCTGATGACCAGTGAGTCGGAAACGGCGAGGGAATAGAGAGATGATATCCCCGAGTTGCCGGGCGCGGTGACTATGATCTCAAGTGATGCGCTTGTAGATCCACTACCATTGCTTGCGGTTACTAAGGACATTGTGCGGCCAGCGGAGGTGGGGGTTCCTGAAACGAAGCCCGTGGTAGTATTCAGGTTCAATCCGGGCGGAAGAGGTTGCGCTGAGTAATTCGTGGGATTGTTCGAGGCCGAAATTTGAAAAGGAACGACCTCTTTGTTGAGCGAAACTAGCCAGGTGGGCGGAATGAAGATGACAGGTTGATTCGGTGTGTTGCTGGAACTTGGGTTGTATGCGACGATATTCGAAACCCTCACGTATGAGCCATTGAACCATGCCTTCAGATGGACTGTGTAGGTATCGCTTTCGGTACTGGCGTAGTAACGGTAGACTAATTCATTGGCGGCGTTCCTTTCGAGAACCGTGATACCGTTTCGTTTGATGATCCAGGTGAGGGCAGACGTTTCACCTGCCGTGCGGGTGACAGTGTGATCTTCGGCAAGGCTGAGACTGAAAAGAGTTTCGAGGGAAGGGGGGAAGAGCGGATCCGAAGAGATGGTAATCGTTATCGCCTTGCTGGTGGATCCGGTGGAGTTTGCCGCACCGATCGTAACTGGGAAATTACCTATTTCACGCGGAGTGCCACGTATCGTTCCCAATGTATCCACGTAAAGGCCTGATGGTAGGTTGCTGGCAGAGAAAGAGGTGGGATTGCCAGATGCTGTGATTTGGTATGGGGAGAAAGGCTTCCCGAGAACCCCGCTTGCCAACGATTCACTGGAGATGAAAAGGTTGGACACCGATGTTCCCGGATAGTACGAAACTATGTTGGAAACTCGTCTGTATTCGCCACCGACGTTGGACTCGAGATGGATTGTTATCAATCCCCCATAGTTTTGATAGTACGTGTAATGTGTTTCAGATAGTGCGTTCCTGCCCAAAACTTGGATCCCGTTCTTTTTTACGACCCAGGTGAGGGAAGTCGCAGGCCCTGCGGATCTGGTGATCCGGTAGTTTTCATCAATACTGAGAGTGAAATCGTCCAGATGTCCCCCTCCATTGTCGCCGCTCACGATGCTAAGATCCAGGGTGGCTGATCCGGTATCGATTCCGTTTCGTGCCTGCAGGGTTACGAGGAATTTCCCGGTCGTGGTCGGAGTTCCTTGTATGATTCCGAATTCGTTGACCTCAAGGCCAGGGGGGAGTCCAGTGGCGGAGAAGGAGGTAGGGAAGTTGGTGGCAGTCATCTGGTATTCCTCGAATTCCTCATTCACCTTCGCCACTATGCTGGGCTTACTGGTGATAGTCGGGCCGTTGTAATCGACCCCAACGCGGTATGCCACCATGTTGGAGACACGGACGTATCGATCCTTAGACCACGCCTCTAGATAGCATACATACTCTTTTCCCTGTATGTTATTGAAGTAAGTGTATTTGAGTTCATTTGCCGCATTGCGACCAAGGAGGATATCGCCTCCGCTTGAAATGACCCATGTCAGGCTCTCGCCAATGTGGCCCGTGCGAGTGAGTTGGTAGTCAACATCTAAAGTGAGATGATAAGGGGTGATTTCCTCGAGGGATTCGGCAGAGCTGTTAACTATGCCAAGTAGATGCAGTAGCAAAATTGCGAAGCATGCGCATCGGATGTATCCCTGTTTGAACATAGCACGAGTGTGTGCCTCTCTCGTGTGGCATACAAGGCTATTTTCCTGCTCTCAGCCTCAAAGCACGCGGGCAGCGATCTCCCCTAGGAGATCGCTGATGAATGCTCGATGACTTCGTGACGGGTTGCTCTTCGCCACGTATGCAGTAACGAGACAGTGTCATCCTCCACTTCTTTCTGGCCGAGGATCGCCATGTCGGGATGCGCTCCATGCGGGCGTTGCTGATTTTCGCGCCGACCTTGCCGGAGGTGCGATCGACCGATTCGCGCACACCGGATGAGCCTGTAATGCATCACGCGGCTCTCCCCGTTTCAAACTCCGAGCAGCATCTTAGAGGCTGTCTGAAAAATGGTTAGCCGGCAATTTTTGCGAGCATCCGCTTGCTCATGGAGAGATAGATCATTGATTCGGAATGTTCCATTTTGACTTCGTAATCCCGAACCAGTCTGCGCGATTGGATCAGCCAGCCGAATGTCCGCTCCACGATCCAAAGTTTCGGCAGAACCTTGAAGCCCTTGACGTCGGCGTTACGTTTGACGATTTCGAGTTTGATCTTGCGGTGTCGTTTGACCGCGGCCGCTTCGGCCACCGGTTTGCCCGTGTAGCCACCGTCCGCCCAGATGAGTTTGAGCCAGCCGAAGGCCGTGCTCAGCAGGGCGAAGAGCAGCAGCGCCCCGTCGCGATCCTGGATGTCCGCCGGCGTCACCTTCAGGGCGAGGATGTTGCCAAGCGTGTCTACCAGGATATGCCTCTTCCTTCCTGTAATTTTCTTACCCGCATCAAAGCCACGAACTCCGGGCTGGCTAGCTGTTCGAACGCTTTGGCTGTCGAGTATCGCAGCGGTCGGGGCTTTTTTTTCCGCTGGCGAGCCTGACCTTGTCACGAAGAGCATGATGGATCTTCTCCCAGATGCCCTGCTTGGCCCAGATGCGGAAGTAATGGTAGCAGGTTTTCCAGTGGGGCAGATCGTTGGGCATCATGCGCCACGCGCCGCCGGTGCGGATGATGTAGAGAATCCCATCGACGATGCTGCGCCGGGTGTGTTCCGGAGGACGACCACGCTGGGACATCGAGGATTTGACGGGGAGGAGAGGGTGCAGGATTTCCCATTCGGAATCGGTCAGGCTGCTTGGGTAACTTGGCATTCCAAGTTTCTCCAATACCTTAGTAAAACAGTACAGATTAAAATGAACCTGTTAGATCTTTTTCAGACAGCCTCTTAGAGATTTCTCGCGCAAAGCCGCAAAGGCGCAAAGGGAAGACATTGGTTGCTTTCCTTCCTTCGGAGCTAAGGGCGTCATTCTTATATTCGCTTCCTTTGCGCCTTTGCGCCTTTGCGCCTTTGCGCCTTTGCGCCTTTGCGCCTTTGCGCCTTTGCGCCTTTGCGCCTTTGCGCCTTTGCGCCTTTGCGCCTTTGCGGCTTTGCGGCTTTGCGCGAGACAATCCTAACAATAGGACGGGAACTGAATCAGCAGAATCGTTTTGGAAAAGAGGTTTCCCGCGCAAAGCCGCAAAGACGCAAAGGGAAGCCCTTGATGAATCGGAAGACATTGATGAATCCCTTCAATCAGCAACACCGCATATCCTCTTCCTTCGCGCCTTTGCGGCTTTGCGGCTTTGCGCGAGCCAATCCAAACAATACAACGACACGATGAACGAAAACGAAATCAGCAAAATCGTCGTGAACTCCTCCATCCATCTCCACCGCGAGCTTGGCCCCGGCCTGCTCGAAAGCGTGTATGAAACCACACTCGCATACGAACTCACCAAAAGAGGCCTGCGCTGCGTGCGGCAGACCCCCATCCCGATCCGCTATGACGACCTACAATTTGGGGAAGGGTTCAAGGCCGATATCATCGTCAATGATCTGGTCATCCTGGAACTAAAATCGGTGGAATCCATTGCGCCCGTCCACCGGAAGCAGATCCAGACCTACCTGCGGCTCTCGGGGAAGAAGCTGGGTTTGCTGCTGAACTTCGGCGCACCTTTGATGAGGGACGGCATCGTTAGGGCGGTCAACGGGTTGGAAGGATGAGGATTTTTTCTCGCGCAAAGCCGCAAAGGGAAGACATTGGTTGCTTTACTTACTTCGGAAGCTAAGGGCGTCATTCCTATATCCTCTTCCTTTGCGCCTTTGCGGCTTTGCGCGAGATAATCCAAACAATAGGACGGGAACTGAATCAGCAGAATCGTTTTAAAGAGAGGTTTCCCGCGCAAAGGCGCAAAGTAAAAGACTCTGGTTCCTTTCTTTGCTTCGGAAGCAAAGGGACACCATTCCCATATCCTCTTCCTTCGCGCCTCTGCGACTTTGCGCGAGCCAATCCAAAGAAGATAACGATTTTCTTCCCTACGCCGCCGCTTCTGCTACCTAGAATCCATGAGCGAGACCCCCACCCGTATCTCCGAAGACATCAAGACCGCGATGAGAGCCAAGAACTCCGTCGCGCTGAATGCGCTCCGCGCCCTGAAAAGCGCGCTGACCAACGCCGCCATCGAAAAAGGCGGCCTCGGGACCGAACTCGACGAGCCGGAAACCCTCGCCGTGATCCGCAAGCAGATCAAGCAGCGCCAGGACTCGATCGAACAATTCGAGAAAGCCGGTCGCGAGGAGCTTGCCGCCAATGAGAAAGCCGAAATCGAGATCCTTTCCAAATACCTCCCCGCTGCACTGACCGAAACGGAGATCAACGCAATCGTCGAACAAGCTATGTTAGATACTGGGGCTAACTCGAAAGCAGATATGGGCAAGGTGATGAAGCGCGCGCAGGAATTGGCCAGCGGTCGTGCTGATGGAAAACTTTTATCCAGCGCGGTGATGAAACGGCTTTCCTGACCGGGTGATGTGTTTCGACTGCTAGCGGATGGACCTACAGTCACCCAACTCTTTCCAGGTCGGTAGTTTGACCGCCTCGCAAGATTTCATCGCAAGAGATTGATTGACAAGGAAATAGGATTTAGATAATTGATTCGGAGAATCCGCAAAAGAATGCAGACTTATTTTCGGTCTCTTCCGCAATCAAAATTTATCCGCCGCAGGCCCTTTGATCTGAGCGTCCTTATTTTGGCAGGCTGTGCTGTTCTGCCATTCCATCACGTATCTGCGGTATTGGACAATGATGGAAACGGCCTAAGCGATGTTTGGCAGAAAAAATTCAAGGTAGGGGCTATCCTCGGGACTGCGGATCCGGATGGAGACGGGTTCACCAACGCTCAGGAGGCAAAATTTGGGACCGATCCCATGAATGCCGCGTCCCGCCCTCTTACAAATATCCAGAAGACCGGCGCGACCAGTCTCCGTTTGCAATGGCAGAGTGAGGCCGGAAAAATGTATGCCTTGCAGTCGAGCACTGACTTGCAGACATGGAAAACCAAGCGGAGCTCAGTGGGTAAAGGCGGCGAAATGACGGAGAGCGCTTCTGGTGCACCAGGCCAGCCTCTGTTTCTCCGTGTTGGTGCGGATGATCCCGATAGCGACGGTGATGGAGTCTCTGACTGGGAGGAAATCATTTCTCAATTTAATCCAAACCGTACATACAGCGAGGGACTTGGGAGCACATCGACAACCAATCCGATTACCGATCTTCAAAGGCTTGCGGGTATGCTCTCCGCAGCCACGAATACGATCTCGGTCGCCGCAAGCGATGCCTCGACCGCCGAGAACTGGCCGGATCCCGCTCGCTTCGTCATCCGTCGCTCAGGGAATGTGGACGAAGTCACTCTGACTTTTTCCCTAACAGGAACTGCGACCCGGAACTTGGACTACACCGCACCTGCCAGCATCGTGATACCTTTCGGCGTGGACGAAACTTCCTTCCAGATCACCCCCCTTTCAGACGCGATCTCAGAACCAACCGAAACCGTGGACCTAGAAATCCTTTCCTCCGCTGGGTATGTTGTTTCCTCGGCAAGCACGGCGAGTGTCACGATCACAGACTCGGCGGCGGGACTACCTTCAGAGAAAGCCGCAAGACGCTTTCTTGCACAAGCTACCTTCGGCGCCACGCCCACCGAGACTACCAACGTCAGATCGCTGGGATATGCCGCGTGGATCGAGGCGCAGTTTTCGCGTCCTGTGAATCTGCATTTACCGATCGTCCAAGAATGGCAGGCCGAACTGTTACCCACTAGCAACAGTTCCCTCGTTCGCTCGGAGCATCGCATGGAAGCTTTCTGGCGCCAATCCATGCGCAACGATGCGACATCAGATCCATTGCGGCAGCGGGTCGCATTCGCTCTGAGCCAGATTTTTGTGATCTCTGATCGAATGGAGGCACTCAACAACGATCAGCGGGCAATGGCTGGTTACTACGATACTCTCCTGACTCACTCATTCGGAAACTATCGGCAGCTTCTCGAAGCGGTCTCGCGCCATCCATGGATGGGAGTGTATCTAAGCGCGATGAAGAACCGCAAAGCGGACCCGGCAAAAAATCGTTTTCCAGATGAGAACTACGCGCGGGAGGTGTTGCAGCTCTTTAGCATCGGCCTGTGGCTTTTGAATCCGGATGGAACCCATGTCGTCTCTAACGGGCAGACCCTCGGGCCGGATGGAGAGACCATACCCGCCGGCCAGTCTATCCCCACTTACGGCCAATCACAGATCGCAGAAGTCGCGCGGGTTTTCACCGGCCTTAGCTACGGAACGCACTTCACTTCGACCACCGATCCAACAGAAATTCCTACTACAAGATTTTCCGATAGCAACAACGTTGCCTGGCAGCCGATGAGGATGTTCGATGGCGAGCACGATCTCGCTTCCAAAGCAATCTCCTTCCCAGGGATGTCGACCTTGTCGCTTCCGACCAGAACCGCATCCTCGTCCACCTCTCAAGACGCAGGCGACGCCGACCTTTCCGCCTTCCTTGATCACCTTTGCAATCATCCAAACGTGGGGCCGTTCATCAGCCGTCTGTTGATCCAGCGCCTCGTCACCTCGAATCCATCGCCAGCTTATATCGGCAGAGTTTCAGCGAAGTTTTCCAATAACGGCAGCGGAATCCGTGGTGATATGAAAGCGGTGGTCCGCGCGATATTGGTAGATCAAGAAGCGCGGGATTTTTCTCAATCCATCCTCGCATCTCACGGCATGGTTCGCGAGCCATACGTTCGCTACCTCGCAATGGCCCGCGCTCTTGAGGCCGCTCCTGCACTCGGCGATCGCTATCGCGGCTTCGGCAGCCTTGACGGCGATTTCCTTCAGCGCCCCATGAGTGCGCCAAGCGTTTTCAACTACTATTCTCCGGAAAACAAACCCGCTGGCCCGCTACGTGACGCGGGACTGAACTCGCCAGAGATGCAGATCATCAATAGCGTGAGCTCAATCACAGGACCGAACCGATATTCCTCCGCATTGAAGGTCACGATTACTACGATTGAAACCCAGCTCAACCCATCAAGCCAGTTCGATGATATTGCCACTCCGGAGAATGAGAATCTTTGGAACACCCGAATTCATGAGCAGCCTTGGTTAGATCTCGCTGACTCGAACCCGGCCGCTTTAGCACCGGATGCGATGGTTGCAAAGCTCGATGAAATCCTGTGTTACGGAAACATGCAGCCCCGCACCTTCCGGGCGATCACCCGTGCTCTCCTACGTCTCAGCGATCCTTTTGGAACTTCCGATCCGGTAGTCCGGGACCAACGGATCCGAGGCCGACTGCGAATGGCTATCCACCTTGTTACCACCTCTGCAGATTACTCTGTTTTGAAATAAAATCTCATGAGAGCTCCACTTTCACGCCGCGATTTCCTAGGACAGTCAAGCTGCGCGGCCGTTGGCTCGCTTGGTTTGCTTTCCACTCTCCTGAACCTCCGGATGGCAGGCTCCGCATTGGGGCAATCAATGCCAGCCGGCGATGATTACAAGGCACTCGTATGCCTATATTTCGGCGGAGGCATGGATTCTTATAACCTGCTCATGCCTGTTGCTGGAAGCTCGGTTTACAATAACTACGTGGCGACTCGCGGAGATATCTATCACCCTGTGAATAATTCTGACGGACTTGCGATCAATGGACTTCCGCTCAGCCCACACGTTACCGATCCTTTCGCTTACGGTGTCCATCCGAGCTGCGCGGATCACGATTCTAAACCAGGAATCCAAACACTTTACGCATCGGGGAAACTTGCGTTCGTGAGCAACGTCGGAACCCTTGCCGAGCGCATCACGAAAGCACAATACACCGGCTCGACAGCGAAGCTACCCCGCGGCTTGTATTCTAATTCCGATCAGACGCAGCAGTGGCATACTTCGGTAGCGACCGAAACGCGCTCTCTCGGCTGGGCGGGCGCGGCTGCGGATCTCCTCCACTCTGGCAATGAGGGAGCGAGGGTTTCAATGAACATTTCCCTCAGTGGAAATAACATCTGGCAGACCGGGAACAAGCTTTTCACCTACAGCATCGGCACCAGCGGCAGTACACCGCTCAACGAATACAATTCACCATACGATAACCCGACCACATCATCTGTAAGCGCCACCAACCGAGCAGCTATCCGCACTGCTGCGATCGACAACCTCCTGCAGCAGGAATACCAAAACTTGTTAGATCAAACGTTCACAGGAAATCTCAAGGAATCCATCGAAGCAAGTGCTGCTTTCCGGGATGCGTTTGCGAGCTCGACGGTTGCCACTCCATTCCCGGGGGATGCTGACTATATTTATCCTACGGGCCTTACTTCAACGAACGATCCCGCGCGGGGTCTGGGCCAGCAGTTCAAGGCGATGATACGCACCATGCAGGCACGCCAGGCTCTCGGTCTGCGCCGTCAGACGTTTTTCATCAACTACGGCGGCTGGGATCATCATGACGAAGTGATCAACAACATGGACAAAATGGTCGATGTAGTGAACCGCTGCCTGAGCTCATACTGGCAGGCACTTGGAGAAATTGGCCTGCAGGAGAATGTCACCCTATATACTGCGTCAGACTTCGCCCGCACGCTCACTTCGAACGGCGCAGGCTCGGATCATGCATGGGGAGGAAATGCATTCGTCCTCGGCGGCGGAGTGAACGGAGGCCGGGTTTTCGGAAGCTATCCAGATATCGCGTTGGCCGGCCCCAGCGTGGTGACAAGCCGCGGAATTACTCTCCCCGCCGTATCCGTGGATGAATATTTCGCGGAGCTGGCGCTTTGGCTGGGAATTTCTCCCGGAGATCTTCCCAGCGTGCTTCCTCGCATCGGGAATTTTTATTCCCCGGGAGGCAGTGGGCCGATTGGCTTCATGAAAACATGAAGCGCTGGGTGGCGATTTTTGCGGTGATCCTCGGCATCTCCCTTGTTGCCTATTTCTGGAAATGGAAAGTAAGCGGGGTAAACTCGACCCCTGGCTCTGTTCAGGCGACGCGGCTCTTGCGCCTGCGGGCTTCGGCGATCCGGGCGGGCGTGAGGGTGGCGATGACTGCTTCATCGGTCAGGCCGGGCAGGGTCTGGAGGAG
>JBGTDO010000080.1:0-37164 GCA_041748235.1 Akkermansiaceae bacterium
CCGATCCCGAAACCGCCATCTCGGCTCTCGCGCAATCGGTTGGAATCCCAACCGAACTCGCACTGCGCCCGGCCCCGGCGCTTCCCGAGGCTCCGAGCGCGCTTCTACCTGCCGATGTCCGCGCCGCCCGCCGCGCTGCGCGTAAGCGCCAGAACGTCACCGCAGCCATCGCCGCCGTCGCCTTGCTTTACCTCGGCACCATCGGCTATCTCGGCTTCCAGCTCTGGCAGACCCATGCCACTACTCAGAAACTCCTTGCCCAGGTTCAGCAGGTCGCTCCGGAGGGCGAGGCCTACGCGCTCCACAAAGCGAAGTGGGATGAGCTCGAGCACGCCATCAGCCTCAACTACAACACCGTGGACATCCTCCACCGCGTCGCCCGCTCCATCCCGCCAGATTCCGGCCTCCGCCTCCGCACTGCCGATATTTCACCCACTGAGATCCGTCTCATCGGGGAGGCTCCGCAACCCCAGGCCGTGAACCAGTTTTCCCTGAACCTCACCAACAACAACGACCTCCTCGACTTCACCTGGCAGATGCCGGAGCCAAAGCAATCGGCCCGCGGCTGGGAGTTCGTTTTTACCGGCAGCTCCGGAGTGGCTACTCCCTAATCCTTCCCACTAATGGGAAAATCTCCGCCTGCCGACTTTCCCGATCTTTGTAGCGATGTTGAGCACCTCCTTGGCCCGCTCGTCAGCACGGCAGTAAACGCCCACCCTGTAGGCCTCCGGCAGTAGAAACTCGAACGTGCGTACGCAGCTCAGCTCATGTTTCAGCCCGTTGAGCCGGTCCATTGCATCCCCGGGAGCCAAAAAGATCCCCAGTCCGGCGTCCGCCGCACGTGCCGCCTCTTCCTCCCCTTCGAAGCAGATTGTATTCGCCCCTTGTAGCCCGTAGGCGTAGTCGCACCAATGACGAAGAAAGCCCTCAAAGCCTCTTGCCACGTGACTACTCGGAATCAGAAGCGTCGATCGAAGAACCTCGGGAAAATTGAAGCTCCCGATGCGGAACGGATAGAAACTCGGGTGCCACGCCACGGTAATACCGCGCTCCTCCTTCATCACTGCCTCCTGGATGCCCGCCGTCATGCCCTCCTGAAGGAAGCGTGAGGCGATCACAACGTCCACCCGCCCTGCCTCCAGATCCGCATTCCAATCCAGCCCCGCTGTCTGACGGAAAAACCTTACCCCGCTCCCCGCCAGTTCAGGCTCCAGCTCCATCGCGAACTGTCCGGCATGCCAGGATCCGTCCACGGACACCCACACCTCGCCGTCCAGCCGTCTGCTCTGGCTTCTCACGGCGTCGTTGAACTCGGCGTAAGCGTCGCAGACATCCCCTGCCCGTTCCAGAAACACCGATCCCGCCGGTGTGAGCTTCGCCCCGCTCGCATGCCGCTCGAGCAGCACCAGCCCCACCGAGCTTTCAAGCTGCGAAATCGTCAGACTCACCGTCGGCTGCGTCATCCCCATGCGCCTTCCTGTCTCGGAAAAATTTCCCGTGGCCGCCAGATCCCTGAAAACCATCAGGCTGTTCAGCTCAACATCCATGCAGCCCCTTTCTTCCCCCCATGCAGAGAATGTCCCGCAAATCCGCATATGGGTGATGACGCCGCATCAGCGCCGCGAAATGATAACGCGGCCAGCGGGCCACATCCTTTTCGTCCAGAGGTTTAATCGCATCCGCTGCAAAAACCACACCACCGGCCGCAACTTGAACCACTGCCGCCCCCTCGATCACCTCTCCGCCCTGCGCCCCGCGCGCACGGAACTTCTCCAGCAGCTCCGCGCTGACGTTGGCGTCTCCTGCCCGCACGATATACCACTTCTCCACTCCTAACTCCGCAGGACCGCTAGGCGCATCCCCGCCACCAATTCGGCTCACATTCCAACCGAGTTCGCCGAGATCCAGCCGGTCCAGTCGTTCCGTCTCCGCAAGCCCGATGCCGAAATAGACGTCGCACTCCGCCGAAAGCAGGCTTTTCACCGCAGACCGCGCCTCCACCCGCAGAAAGGACGGCCTGAACTTTTCCGAAAGCTCCAACCCGCCAAGATAGTTCGTGAACAGCCCGCCACGGAAAAATCCGCCATCCGCGCCGAACCTCAGCGCCCTCCCGGCCCGGTGAAGATTCTTCACCCCTTCCTCCATTTTCCGCAAACTCATCGACAGCCGCCCCAACCTTGCGATCACCCCCTGCCCGAACGGTGTTGGCACCACCTCCCGGCTCTCATTCTCCGCCAGCAGGCTCCGCCCGACAATCCGCGCAAAATCATCGCAGACCCGCTTCACGTTCGTCCGTCCCATCTGCAGATCGACGGCGGCGTTCGTATAAGAACGTTCGCGCACCACCGCGCTGAAAACTTCCAGATGGCGCAGCGACACTCCGGCGAGGCCATCTTTGCGGTATGTGGTTTCCATCCAGGGAGCTTGGGGTGCTTGTTTCGTAATGCCTTAGGCGGTGCCGCAGGTCATCTGTCCGCAAATGCTTGCTCGCCTCCCACTGTTTGCAATGGCTATTTTTGCTTTCCTCGTTTTCTCCATCCTTGCCACTCCAGCCTCCCTCACTCATTCTCCCGCCGCTCGAAACCGGATTCCACCAACAAATCCGGTTCCCGTCGGCATTTCCTACCCGTAACCACCATGTCCACCCGCGAAAAAAGACTCTTGGCTCTTCTGCTTTTCGCGGGTTTTCTCGTCGTGAACTTCTTTCTTTTCTCGTTCTACATGGGGAAAAAGGTGCAACTCCACACCGCACTCTCCTCCGCGAAAGCCCGGCTTCAGCAGGCGATCGCATACCAGGAAAGCTCCGCCCAGCTTGCCGGCGATATGGAGTGGCTGGCCCAGCACGAGCCACAGCCCGCCGTCTATCAGGACGTGCAAACCCAGCTCCAGCAGTTCGCCGAGAACCAGGCGCGCAACCAGGGCCTCACGATCAGAAGCCAGGAACTGCTGCCCACCGACACCACCGGAATCCATTACAATCGAGTCCAAATCACCATCAATCTCACCGGCCGGGAGGAATCGCTCTATCGCTGGTTCGATGCGATTAACGAACCCACCGCCTTCCGCTCCGCCTATCAGATCCGCCTGACGCCCAACACCGACGACACGCTCATCGATTGCTCCGCCACCCTCGCCCAATGGTTCACTCCCGCCACATGACAACCCAGCCGCACACGCACCGCCCTGGAGTCCTGCGGATTTTGTCCTGCCTTCTACTCTCCGGCCTCGGGTGTCTCACAACACAAGCGGAGCCTCCACAAAAGGCACCCATCACCCGCTACACCGGGCTCTGGACGAACAGCCCCTTCACGTCAAAACCACCCCCGCCTGAGGTTGCAATAACGGATCTTCCATTCGACAACTATACCCTCTCCGGCATCGCCCCAGTCCCTGGCGGATACCGCATCACTCTCCTCAACAAGAATAACCCTGAGGAAAAGCGGGTGATCGAGCCCGGAATCAAAAACGAATTCACCGTGGTTTCCGTCGACCGCGCTCCCGAAAAAGCACTCGGCACATCCGTCGTCCTTTCCTCCGGCGGACTCCAAGGCACCGTCACATTCGAGCCCGAGCTCCTAGAGCTCAGAGCACCTCCTGCTCCACAGCCGCCGCAGCAGGCGAACCTGCCTCCCGGAGTCAATCCCGTTGAGGTAAACCAACCACAACCCGAACAAATTCCACAGCGCCAGCCCCGGCCGCGGATTGTTGCGCCACCCCTTCCCCAGCAACAGCAACAGCAACAGCAACAGCAACAGCAACAAGCGCAGCAGGGTGGCCCGCGCATCCAAGGTCAGGGCGACCGCCGGAGTAACCGGCACCGATAGCCTCCCGTATTTTTAGAATCGTTTCCCATGCCTTCATACCACTCTTCTTCTGTGAAAAAATCACACGCCAGACTGCTCTTTCTTCTGACCCTTTTTGTCCCTGCCATCGCCGTCGCACAGGAGCAGCCAGGAATTCCGGCCGATCCCGGAGTCGCTGAGGAACAGCCCGCAATCCCCGGCGTATTGATCCCGCCCCCGGTCATCGACCCCGGCCCGGCCGCTGTCGTTCCTCCGGGAGGAGATCTCGGCGACACACTCATCGTCGAGGCAATCGAGCAGCCAAAACTCTCCGGAAACGACCTCGCAGCCCTCTACCGCAAGTACACTGGCCGCAGAGTGATCGTTTCCTCGGCGGCTGCTGAGGCAGAATTCTCCTTCGTCCAGCCGGCCTCGCCACAGGATCCTCTGACCTACTCCGGGGCCGCCGAGCTTCTTCGCAAAGCCGCAACCATCGAGAACTTCGTCTTCGTGCCGGACGCCACAGATCCGAAACTCGATATTCTCACACTCGCCACCGCCGGCCTCAAACCCACGGGCCGCGGAGTTTCTGTTTATACCGAAAGCGATCCTCTTCCAGAGGGAGACGCGGTGATCTCCTACGTAATGAACCTCGACTACATCAAGCCAGACGAGGCCCTCCGCACTTTCACACAAATCATCGGCCAGTTCGGTGCCTTTGGCTCGATCGCCGCCGTGCCCAACGCAGCCTCAGTGGTCATTACCGAGAACACCTCGCTGATCCGCAAGCTCATCGATCTCAAAGAGGAAATCGACAAACCTTCCTCACAGGTGGCCACCCGCTTCATCAACGTCCAATACGCGGATGTGACGGAACTCGCCGCGACTCTCAATGAGCTTCTTGGAACCCAGCAAGCCGGCAACCGCACCGCTGGCGTCGAACGAGCCCAGGCCGTTCCAAACATCCAGGCACCTGCCGGAGCCGAGGGAATCCCCGGTGCCACCTCCTCAGGTGAGGAAACGCCCGTCCAAATCATCCCCGACCCTCGCACCAACCGCATTTTTGCCATGGGTCGGCCCGTCGATCTCCTTTTCGTGGAGGGCCTCGTCCGTGAGTTCGATACAGAGACAGACCAGCGCAACTTCCTCCGCCGCAAGCTTAAGTTCCTCGCAGTGGCCGATTTCCTGCCCATCGCAGCCGATGCCCTAAGCCGCGCCTTCACCGGCACCGGCGACCAAAGCCTCCAAGGGGGCGATCCAGGTGCCGGTGGAAACCCAGGCGGGAACCGGCAGGGACAGAATCAACAAGGTGGTGGAAACAACCTCTTCACTGGCGGTGGCCAAGGCGGTGGTGGTGCGGGCGGAGCAGGCGGAGCGGGTGGAGCCGGCAGCCGCGGAAACGTCCTCGATGCTCCCCAGATCAACTCGGCACCGCAGTCACTCCTCGTCGGTCGCACCCTTCTGGTTGCTGACAACATCACCAACTCCGTCGTCATTCAAGGACCGCCGTCTGCCTTGGAGATCGTTGAAAGACTTCTCGACCAAGTGGACGTGAAAGCTGACCAGGTGATGATCTCCACCGTCTTCGGGCAGCTCAATCTCGGCAACACCCTCAGCACCGGAGTCGACTGGCTCCGCGCCTTCCGGGGCAACAATGACGGCGGCGTCGCCGGCTCCATCATCACCGGCGGCACCGTCAACAACCGGGATCCGCTTGATCTCTTCCAGCCGATCACCGGCACCGCCCTCGGCACCTTCCCTTCACAGACAGGCCTGTCACTCTACGGCAAAATCGGAAACTCACTTGCAGCATACGTCAACCTGCTCTCCTCCTCCAACGATTTCACCGTTCTCGCAAGGCCCTCGATCTTCACGGCCAACAACCAAAAGGGCACCATCTCCTCTGGCCGCCGAATCGCCATTCCGACCAACTCCAACCAGTTTGGCGGCAGCGGTGGCGTCTCTACCAACATTGAGTATCGCGATGTCGTCCTGAAACTGGAAGTCATCCCGCTGGTGAACTCCGAAAACGAGATCACCCTCACCATCGCCCTCCTTTCCGACGAAGTCGTCGGCCTCTCGGACGCGATCGAGGGCGTCGGTCGCGTGCCCATCATCGCCACCCGCGAGCTGCTCACAACCGTAACCGTTCCCAACAACCAGACAATCATCCTCGGCGGCCTGATTACCACCAACGATACGGAAGGCGTCACCGGTATTCCGATCCTCTCGAACATCCCCGGACTCGGCAGGCTTTTCTCAACAAAGACCGAGGGACAGGAGCGCTCGGAACTCATGATTTTTATCCAACCCTCCATCGTCAACAGCAACGCCTCCCTGGATTACGTTCAGGCGGAAATGGATTCCCGCTATGACGTTTCAGAGCCAGCCAGGGCCTTCGCTGACGGAACGGTTCTGCCGTCTCTGCCACTGGTTGAAGAGAAAGGCTACGCTCCCCGCCATGTCGCTCCGGCGACGGTCGTCGTTCCCGTGGAAGAACCCCGTCGGAATCTGAAACGTCCGAGTATCCGGCCATTCCACCGCCGCTAGCGCCCTCACGTCGGATACGTCTGGAAAATCAGCCCTGGAATCAGCAGGCACAAGCTCGCCAGCACCTTCAAGGTCGAGATCCGGAAACGGGCGCGTGTGCGGTTCACCACCTGAAGCAGCGCAGCTCCTGTTAGAATGGCGTAGAAAAACGGCCGCGAACCCATTGTATCAGCCTGCAGGGCGAACACCAGCGAGGCAGCACCCAGCAAAGTCAGCGGCAGAGAAAGTGCCAGTTCATCCGCCGCCTTGATTTCCTGGTCGTCCGCCTTCGCTGCGTGCGTCCACAAATCGGTGGCCGATGAGGCAAGCAGGCATAGCACCGCCAGACACAGGAACTCGCGGGAAATCAACATTTCAAAAATTCCCAGCGTCGGCAAATACACGTGAGCCATCAGAGCTGTGCCGTAGGCAAAGGCGATCCCGCGGATGACATGCTTCGCATAGGAAACTTCGTTTTCTTCGCTGGAGGAAAACAGTGCCAACGCCAGATATCCGAGCACCAGCACCCCGCCGAGCAGCAGGTAGTTGTAAACTGACAGCGGAAAGTTCAGCACCGTGAGAATCAAAGCGAGAATTCCGCTGATCATCGCCGCCCGCTTCAGAGTCGTACTATGCCTCATCGTGAAGCCCTGCTCCTTGGCCAGCATCGCGCTTTCAATCATTTTCGCAGCAATCCGGACGGTCCACACGGTGAGCGCGAGCGTCACATAAACCTCCCACGGGTGATAGTTCACCCGCCATGTCTGCGCGAAAAGAAATAGCCACGTCACCGCCACCAGCGGAGCATCCAACCCTATCCAATTCATATAAAGCCACCATGGCCTGCGCACGCTATCCACCCGCTGAGCTTCAGGCCATAAGTGCTTCAAAGCAAGTGCCGACTAGGCTTCCCCCGCGGCACCGGAGCAACCGAAGCTCCAATGGCCTCCGCCGTGGCCCGCAGCAGTTCCAGCTCCACCCCCTCCATAATGCCATCCTCTGTGGCCACCAGGTCGCACAGCCGCAGGATCTGTTGCTTCACCAGGGGCGTCGCTCGATCCATTTCCTTCAGCGCCTGAGCGAGTTCATCCCAAGCACCTTCCGGGTGGGGAAGATCTCGGCCGGTGTGCTCGCGGTATTCGGCTGCTGCCCTGGAAAGCGCGGTCCCGCCGCCCGCCAGATCGGCAAACGCCCCGAGAAGAACCCCGAGTTCCTTCTCCAACTCCCCAAGCCTGCGATATTTCATCGCCGGGACCGGCATTAGCCCAAGGCCGATGCTCACATGGCGCTCGATCACCATCTGCAGCATGAACTCAAAGAGATCCAGTTGACCGTCGACCGCAACCAGATCATGGCTCGCCCTCACGAAATCTCGTGCTTCGGCTTGGCTCATTTTGCGCAGCCACGTGAGCGAGAGATCCACCAGAGCCAACTTTTTCGCGGAACTGTAGGATCTGGTTTCCACGCTCTGGGCGATGATCTGCCCGATCATCTCCTCGTGGAAACCACCTGTGCGGAGAATTGCCGCCGCTTTCTCCCGGTCGGCCTCTGTCACCGGAAGCAGCAGGCCCAGCATCAGCGCCTTCGCCTGCTGCTTGGAAAATAGGTTCTCTTGTCCCGCCCACGAGCTCTCTCGCATCTCCCCGCCAATAGGAACATCAAGCCGCTCGCTCTTTGCAAACTCGTCCGAACTCCGGCCCGGGTCGGCCCCCGCTCGACCTGCAATGCCCATTGCTCCGCGCAATTCCTCCCGCGTCACCGGATTGGCCATGCCTGTCAGCATCTCGCCCTTCCAGTTGGGCTCAAGCGCCAAGATTCGCTTTTCCAAGGGTGGATGCGTAGCCATCATCAGGCTCAGCCCGCTGCCCGCAAAAAACATGTGGCGCGCCTCCGTCGCCTTGGATGAGGAAATGTTTCCATGGCCGGAAAAGCCACCGATCTTTTTGAGGGCACCAGCGATTCCTCCCGAATCCCGCGTGAACTGCACCGCCGAGGCATCCGCTAAATACTCCCGCTGACGCGAAATCGCCGCCTGCAACATCCTCGCGAAGAGCACGCCGACCCCGCCCACGATCCAGATCGCGATTCCTGCCAGAACGATCGCAAATACAACTCCCCCACCCTTGGAGTCCCTCGATCCACGCATGAAACGAAATGACTCCAGCAAGATTCGCCCGAGCATCGACAGCATGACAAGGCCGAAGATCCACCCCATCAGCCGCATGTTCAGCTTCATGTCGCCATTGAGGATATGGCTGAACTCATGCGCCACCACCCCCTGCAGCTCCGAGCGCGTCAGGCGCTCCAAGGTTCCTCGGGTCACCCCGATGACCGCATTGCTCGGGTCGGTCCCCGCCGCGAAGGCATTGATTCCCTGCTCCTCATCCATGATCCACACCTCCGGAACCGGCACACCCGAGGCGATTGCCATTTCCTCAACAACGTTCAGGAGCCGCCGCTCCAGCAGGTCGGTCGTTGATGGCTCCACCTGTCTCCCGCCGAGATCACGGGCGACCACTTTTCCCCCGCCCGAAAGCTGAAAGAGCTTGAACAGACTCCCTATGACGATCACCCCACCGACGATCGCCGCCGTCCACAGCATCAGTTCAAGATTCCACCAGCTGGAGAAACCGGCATTTGGAGCACGAAACGCGGCTTCCCGCGCCGGGGTCGTGAATTTCACATAACCAACGGCAAGCAGGTACATCACCAAGATCACCCCGGCCACCGAGAGGATGAACCACCAAACCAGCAAGCGGCTCGACTTCCTCGCCCGCTCCTGTGCCTCGAAGAAATTCATCGGCTATGGTCGGCAGAAGATCAGAACTGCACCTTGGGTGCCTCGCGTGCGGCTTCCTCGTCGAGCTGGAACATCGCCGCCTCGCTGAAACCGAACATCCCGGCAACGATGTTGTTAGGGAAAACCTCGCGCTTGTTGTTATAGGCGAGCACCGAATCGTTGTAGGCCTGGCGGGCAAATGCGACTTTGTTCTCGGTCGTCGTCAGTTCCTCCGTGAGCTGCATCATATTCTCGTTTGCCTTAAGATCCGGATAGGCTTCCGAGAGAGCGAACAATCTTCCGAGCACGCTGCCCAGGCCTCCTTCAGCCTGGCTGAGGGCTGCCAGAGCCGCAGGATCGCCGGGGTTTGCGGCAGCGTTTTCCCGTGCGCCTTCAGCCGAGTTCCGAGCTTGAATCACAGCCTCCAGCGTCCCGCGCTCGTGCCCCATGTAGGCTTTGGCCGTTTCCACTAGGTTCGGAATCAGATCGTGCCGACGCTTCAGCTGCACATCGATCTGTGAGAACGCGTTTTTGTACATGTTCCGCAGCTTCACCAGACCGTTGTAAACGCCGATGACGAAAAGGCCGACGACGACAACGATGCCGATCACCACGATTAATCCAATGATTCCCGCTTCCATAACGCTACATGTAACGCCTGCTAACAGAAATTGCCATCGAAAAAAGGAAGATCCGTCTAGCGATTCCCGCCGGGTCCACGGCCGCCCCAGATACCGCGCCCATCGAGCAGACGCTCCTTCATGTTTGGGGGAATGGAGGCATTGCCGTTGATAAACTGAGTGGCGGCGACACTGTCCTCCTGCATCCAGCGGGCAGCGACAATGCCGGTCATTCGGGCGCGGGCACCCTCGTTAGCGATCAATCCCGCCACTTCCGCAAGCTGTGCCGCCGAAGATGTGCGGTTGCTCCAAACGTAAGCTTCAGCCGCGCGGTCTTTCACTGCGGGAGAGGTCTGGGATTTGATGAAACTCAATGCCGCCGCATCGTTTTGCGCCGCCCAGATTGGCATCACCTCGCGCATCGCCTCCCGTTTGGCACCATCATCGTCAATGCTCCCGAGCCAGTCGATAGACCCTTCGACATTCATGCGGGCATAGTTTTTTGCGACCGCCGGGATGGCGTTCCGGCGAGCGGTGGGATCAGTCATTTTCTCAATCTCGGCCGCAGCAAGCTCCGGACTGCTCTGGGCGAGCCCCTCGATAGCCGCAGCCATCGCTCCGGCACGCTGGTCAGCCGGAAGACCGTTTGCCCATGTCTCAGCTTCGGCAAAATTCTTCGAGCCCCACTGGCGGGCGATCGTTTCGTAAGCTCCCCCGCGTGCCTCGCCTTCCATTCCGGCGGCCATCTCAGCGGCCTTTTTCGGGTCGCCTTTCGCCACTTCGGAAATCACCGACGTCATCGCGGCCTCACTGTTGGTTTTCAAGCCGGCGGCCCACGACATCGCTGCCGCCGGATCCTGCTTCGCCCACTCCCCTGCGATGATTTGTCCGGGATCCTCACCGCCCATTCCACGTCCACCACGACCACGGCCTGCGGCCATCATGTTCATCATCGCGAACTGCGCCGGGTTCTCCGTATAATACTTGGCCGCATTCACGGGATCACTACTCGCCCATCCTTGAAGCACCGTCGGGCGGACGAACGCCCCAGCGAATCCCATCGTGTCCGTAAAAGCCATCGCCGCTGTCGGATCGACTTCCGCCCACTTCCCAAAAAGCAGGACCGATGCGAGGATGCGCTCGTTGAACGGGAGATTGTCGAGCTTCTCGGCCTCATCGGCAAATTCATCGGCACTCAGATTCGAATAAAAATCCAGGAGCGCCTGCACGCGGCTGCTCTGGCCGGGGGCGCGATAGATTTCATCGACACTCCGGGCACGCTTCCCGCGATCCGCATCCTCACCCGCTCCCACCACTGTGCGATGAAGTGTTCGAGCTCTCGTCTGCCCCTGTCCAGCAGCCGGATTTGCGTCATCACCGGAATCACCGGTTTTCCCTACACCAAAGCCCACACCAAGGCCGACCGCCAGCGCAAGGCCGGGAAACAGGAGTTTTGTATTCATCTTATTAAATCTTCGAACGGGTCTTAAACCCACTGCCGTAGATAAAGTCGCGCGGATTTCTCCCGATCAAACGCAAAAAAAGCCGCATCTCGCGATGCGGCTTTCTTAAAATGACTCTCGCGATTAACGCTTGGAGAACTGGAAGCGCTTGCGAGCACCCGGTTGACCAGGCTTCTTGCGCTCCTTCATACGTGGGTCGCGAGTAAGGAAGCCCTCGGCCTTGATCGCCTTGCGGTGCTCTGGATCGAACTGTGTCAGGGAGCGGGAGATCGCGTGGCGAATCGCAACAGCTTGGGCGTGTTTGCCGCCACCTTTGACGATTGCATTGACGTTGAACTTATTCACCATGCCCACCACTTGGAACGGAGCGATGATTGTGTTCTGCAGTTCTATGGTCGGAAGATATTCTTCAAAGGAAAGACCATTGATGGTCATCTCTCCGGAGCCTTCGGTGACCCAGACGCGGGCGACGGCGGTCTTGCGGCGGCCGGTGGAGCTTTGTGTGGCAGTAGCTGGCATATTGGTAGATTGAGAAAATTGAACGGCTTAGCGGATTTCGTGAACAGCCGGATCCTGGGCTTCGTGCGGGTGGGACTCACCCGCATATACCTTGAGCTTGCCGAATTGTGAACGGCCGAGGCGGGTTTTAGGGATCATTCCCCAAACGGCGCGCTCGACGAGCAGGACCGGGCGGCGCAGACGCAGCTTCTGTGGAGTTTCCACTTTTTTGCCGCCGACGTAGCCGGTGAAGCGGGTATAGATCTTGTCGGTTTCCTTGTTGCCGCTCAGCACGACCTGATCCGCGTTGATAACAACGACGAAATCGCCGGTATCAACATGACTGGTGAAAATCGGCTTGTGCTTGCCACGGAGGAGGCGCGCGGCTTCCACGGCGACTTGGCCGAGGACTTTGCCTTTGGCGTCGATCACATACCATTTGCGTTCGACTTCGTGTGGCTTGGCGGAGAATGTCTTCATTTCAGTAATTGGGAAAGGCTTGCGGGAGATCCGTGCCGACGCACGCACCCGAAGGGGCGGGCAAACTAGGAAGCCGGGGATCGAGTGTCAATGGGGAAATGTTCGAAAATCTCGACCCGTCTCCTCCTCGATCTCGCGCCAAAGAACCCCCGCAAAGAGAGAACCGCGAATGGACGCTAATCATATAGAGCGGCCACGGATGGGCGGGATCCACGCGGATGAAGAGGATCAACTCTCCAGGATCTCCGGTTTTCCAATAACTCTGATCTGCGTCCATCCCGTCAAATCTTCGATTATATCGCCTCCACCTCGGTTAGCCCACTGAAATCTGAAACCAAACTCCCTGGATTTGCGTTCATTCGCGTCCATTCGCGGTTGAATCTTCATCAAGCCGACCTCAAGGAAATCCGCCGAAGAAATGACTCGCCCAAGCCTCCCGCCCCGCACAACCTGCGCCCGCTATGCTCAAAGCAGGAATCGTAGGCCTACCCAACGTCGGAAAATCCACCCTTTTTAATGCCGTCACCCGCACCCGCAAGGCGGAGGCGGCCAATTATCCCTTCTGCACCATCGACCCGAACGTGGGCATCGTCATGGTCCCGGACGAGCGGCTGGCGGTCCTCTCCAAAATCTCCGGCTCTCAGAAGCTGGTGCCCACCGCAATCGAATTCGTCGATATCGCTGGCCTTGTCAAAGGTGCCTCCGAAGGTGCTGGTCTCGGAAACCAATTTCTCGCCAACATCCGCGAGACCGACGCCATCGTCCAGGTGGTCCGCTGTTTCGAGAACGACGATATCATCCACGAGCTCGGCTCGGTCGATCCCATTCGCGACATCGAGATCATCAACGCGGAACTCATCCTTGCAGACATGGCCTCGCTGGAAAAGCGTCGGCACTCGCGCGAGAAAAAAGCCAAGGGCGGCGACAAGGAGTCGAAAAAGGAAGTTGAGCTGATCGACATCATCATGCCGCACCTCGACGAGGGCAAACCCGCTCTCACAATCGAATTCTCGGACGACGACAAAGAAATCGTGAAAGGTTTTTTCCTCCTCTCTTCCAAGCGCACAATCTATGCCTGCAACGTCGCTGAAGACGAGTTAGCCGGCGCCACCGAAGATCCCGATTCCCACGAGCAGGTCGCAAGAGTCAGAAAATACGCCGCCGAGCATTCCGGTGCCGAAGCCGTTGTCATTTCCGCCCGCATTGAGGAAGAACTCTCCGATCTCGCCCCGGAGGAAGCCGCCGAATTCCTCGCCGACATGGGCGTGAAGGACTCCGGCGTCTCCTCCCTCATCCGCGGCGTCTATGATCTTCTCGGCCTCCGCACCTACCTCACCACCGGCGTCCAGGAAACCCGCGCCTGGACCATCATCGCCGGTGACAAGGCCCCCGCCGCCGCCGGAGTCATCCACACAGATTTCGAGCGCGGCTTCATCGCCGCCGAGATCGTCCACTACGACGACCTGGTCGCTGCCGGAACCAAAGCGGCCGCCAAAGTTGCCGGAAAAGTCCGGATCGAAGGCAAGGAATATACCGTCAAAGATGGCGACGTCATTGAGTTCCGGTTCAATGTCTAAGTGAGGGGTTTTCGACTCCGATTTTCTCGTTTCATGTAGGACCGAAGCTCCCCAGGAACTCACAGCCTAATGAGCCCGGCACCCGCCGATGCGCGTCAATCACTCGCCGCCTCCATTCCGGACAGGCACCCGCGCGAAAGACGCGACAACCAAAATTCAAACTTGCTGACTTACTTGATCACCAACTCTTTTTTCGTTTTTTCAGTTAATCTCCTATGAAATGAAGGATCTTGCCTAATCCGACGCAAATGGAAGCCGACCCACGAGCGCCGATTATCCAGAAGATCGTGAATAAATTAGGTGCTGCGTTCTCTTAACTGCTGGACGGCACCACAGACAATCGTGCAAGATCCGAAAAAAACCACTATGAATCTTAATCACATCGCCACCGTAGCGGCAATCGCCTCTGTTTCGTTTGGACCGCTGTCCACCCTTGCCTTGGCGGCTCCTCCCGCCGGGCACGTCCAACTGCTGGTGAAGCCAAAGCCAACCATGCCGGAGGCCGCACTGCACGCTCTTCTTGCCTCGCAAGGTGCGCGCGAGCACGACACCATCCGGGCGCTAGATGTGCGGGTGATCAGAGTTCCCGCACATGCCGCTGAAAGAGTCTTGCAAGCCCTGCAGCGGAATAAGGATGTGGAATACGCCGAGCCGGATGCCGTTGCTCATGCTGTCGGCACTGCGAATGATCCGTTCTTCAACTCTGGGAGCCAGTGGTACCTTTCGAAAATCGAAGCCCCCGCTGCCTGGGACACCACCACGGGCTCGTCAGAGATCGTGGTCGCGGTGGTTGACTCCGGCGTGCTTGCCTCTCATCCTGATATCTCCGGTAAAGTCCTTGCCGGCTATGACTTCGTCAACAACGACGCAGATGCCTCTGATGACAACGGTCACGGCACCGCTGTCGCCGGCTTCACGTCTGCCTCCTCCAACAACGGGATCGGCATCACCGCCGTGAGTTGGGCGAATCCGGTTCTCCCTGTAAAGGTCCTCGGCGCTGACGGCAGCGGCAGCTATTCGGGTATCGCTAACGGCATCACCTGGGCGGCGGACAGAGGCGCCCGCATCATCAATCTCAGCCTCGCCGGCCCCTCTTGGTCCCGGACGCTCCAAGATGCGGTGAACTACGCCTGGAACAGGAATGTCATCCTCGTCGCCGCAGCCGGAAACAGCGGAAATGACATCCCCACGTATCCAGCCGCCTGCACCAATGTCGTCGCCGTCTCCGCCACCGATTCCTCCGACGGCCGCCCCGGCTGGTCGAACTTCGGCAGCTACGTCGATGTTTCTGCACCGGGTGCCAACGTGCTGTCGCTCTACGGCCCTGACGGATATGCCAACTGGAATGGAACCTCTTTTTCCAGCCCGGTCGCCGCAGGTGTCGTCGCACTGATGGCCTCGGCCAATCCGAACGTCTCCAACGTCGGAATCGTGGAAGCACTGCTCAACAACAGTGATGACCTCGGAACAGGAGGCTACGACGTCTACTTCGGCCATGGGCGGGTCAACGCCCGCCGCGCAGTCGCAGCCGTCGAAACCGCCCCGCCTGCCGATACCACCGCACCTGTCGTTGCCATCAGCTCACCATCAAATGGTGCCACCCTCTCGGGCAGCGTCGGTATCAGCGCGTCCGCAAGCGACGATGTCGGAATCACCCGAATCGAGCTCTACATCGGCGGAATCCTCTATGGCCAAAGCAGCTCGTCCCCAGCGACCTTCTCTTGGAACACCACCAATTCTCTGGACGGCACCTACACAATTGAAGCCCGGGCGTATGACGCCGCGAACAACGTGAGTAGCACATCGATCAGCGTGAACGTGAAAAACTCCACGGTTGCGGACACCATCGCTCCAACCGCCACAATTACATCGCCCACTGAAGGATCGAGGCTCAAAGGCAAGAACCTGAAAATTTCGGTGGCGAGCCGCGACAATGTCGCAGTGACCCGCGTGGAACTCTACGTTGACGGACGACTGCTGGGCACAAGCACCTCCGAGTCCGCTGTCTTCAACTGGAATTTCTCCAAAGCCTCCTCCGGAGCCCATACGCTGCAGGCCTACGCCTACGATGCCTCCGGGAATATAGGAGCCTCGCACCTAGTGACCGTCTTCAAGTAGAACCCGCTCACTTGGCTTCCATTTCTGCTTCTCCTTTGCCCCGTCTACCCGTTTCGGGTGGGCGGGTTCTTTCCCTCACAGCTGGTGGTTTGTCGCCTAGGACGGCAGGAAACCTGTAGCTCTACAGGCCGATTCGTAAGTGCATGATCCGCTTTAATTTCATGTTTTTCTCAATTTCACCCTTGCAAAACCCGCAGCCATCCACTAGCCCTCTCGCCCCGCCAGTTGGAGACAGCCTCTGACAGGGACCCAAACACCACTTTTACCGCAACACCACCATGGACATCATCAGAAAGATCGAACAAGAGCAGCTCAAGGAGGACGTTGCAGACTTCAATGTCGGCGACACCGTTAAAGTCCATTGCCGGGTGGTTGAAGGTGGCAAAGAGCGCGTGCAGATCTTCGCAGGTCTTGTGATCGCCAAAGGCGGCAGCAGCATCAACGCTGCTTTCACCGTCCGCAAAATTTCCTACGGCGAGGGTGTCGAGCGGGTTTTCCCAGTCCACACCCCGCGTATCGCCAAGATTGAAGTCACCAACAGAGGCAAGGTCCGCCGCGCTAAACTTCACTACCTCCGCGAGCGGGTAGGTAAACGCGCCCTCCTCGTCAAGAGCGCCGACTAATCCTCCGTTCCCTAAAATTTCAGAAAACCCCGCCGGTCTCGAGCCTGCGGGGTTTTTCTTTATTTCAATCCGCTCCCCCCGCTTTACAATCGCCCCAGCAGTCATGCGAATCCCCATTTTTATCGCCATCCCCGTCTGCGTCCTCACCGTCATTGTCATCTGGTGGAGCAGCACGCACGACATGGACTTCCTCACTCCTCCCCCTGAGGCGCGGCTGGAGGAGATCCGCACCGAGGCCTTGGCCTCGCTACCGGTCGCCGGCGCCCAGGATGATGCCATTACCGCCAAGGTCACGCCCTCCAAGGTGGAGCCCATCGTGCCGGCAAATCCTGAGAACTCCGCTCCCCCGGTGCTTCTGGGCGACCTGACCTCACCACCCACTCTCGACGCTTATACCGAGCGCGTCGCCGATGGTCCTGACAATCTCCTCCGCCTCGCCGCTGCCTTGGAAGCCAACGGAGCCTTCCAGCGCGCGCTCCTCGCCTATGAGCGTGTCCTCGATTTTTCACAAGCCAACGCCGACCAGACCTTCAAAGCGGTCAAGGCAGTCCAGCGCCTCCGCCCGACCATTCCGCTATGGAACCTCGATCCGGAAAAGGAAATCCCCATCGTCATCCACATCGGCACCGGCCAAAAGTTCGGAGAAATCCTGCCGGAGGTTCTTGAGCAGATCACCAGCGATCTCACCCACGCCTCCTCCGGCATGCTCGGCTTCTCCCATCAGCTCAACATCGGCCGCTCCATTCAAGCCACCGACGCCCCCACTCCCGTCGCGGTTTGGATCACAGGTGGCGACAAAGGCTCACCTTCCACTGACGTCCTCTCCTTCACCACCGACAATCCAGAAACACTTCGGAATGATCTTCTAAAGACTGTTTTCAACCTCATCCGCGGCCATCTTTCGAAATCCACCGCCTACTCCCCCGCCCCAGAGGCCTGGGAAGAACCGCTCACCGCCCTGGAGTCCCACTTCACCCGCCTCCTCTGGTACGAGTTCGGCGTCCTTTTGAACTCGGGTAGCTAAGCAGCTCTCTCGCTCCATCGATTCTTCAGCCGTGGATTCCATTACGCAAGCCGCCCTCGGAGCCGCTGTCGGCGAGGCGGTTCTAGGTAAAAAGCTTGGCAATCGCGCCCTCCTCTGGGGCCTTTTGTTCGGCACCGTTCCCGATCTGGACGTCCTTTTCTCACCCTTCCTCGACACCGCACGGAAACTTGAATTCCACCGCGGTGCTAGCCACTCGCTGCTGCTGATGATTGTCGCCAGCTTCTTTCTGGCCAAGCCCCTGGCGAAGCTGTGGAAGCGCGAAAAGGTATCTCCCGCTCGCGCCGGCACCTTCGTCTTCCTTACCTGGTCCACCCACGTCCTCATCGATTGCTTCACCGTCTACGGCACCTCCGTTTTCTGGCCTTTCAGCGACACCCGCGTCGCCTTCAACCACATCTTTATCATCGATCCGCTCTACACCCTACCACTGGTCGTCTCCCTCGTCTGGCTGGCATTCTGCACCGGCAAGAAGCTTCAGAAAAAACGCCAACGGCTGCTCGTCCAGGGCCTCGGACTCAGCAGCGGCTACATCCTTTTTACCATCGGGATGAAATTTTTGGTCTCCGCCGGCTTCGAGGCCGATCTCTCCCGCCGGGGCGTCTCATACAAGCGTCGCATGGAAGCGCCCACCACCTTCAACACCTTCCTGTGGCGCGCCGTCGTCGATCGCGGCGACGAATTCTGGATCGGCTACCGCTCCGTCTTCGAGGGCTCCTCCTCCCCCGTCCGCTGGACCGTCTATCCCCGCGGCGCCGAACACCTTGCTCCCTATCAGGACGAACGCGAGATCGGGACCCTCAAGTGGTTCAGCGGCGGCTGGTGGATCTCGCGCCCGCATGCGAACGGCGTCTGGCTTGCCGATCTGCGACTTGGCGAGCTCCGCATCCACGACGCCAAGCCCGGTGCCGTCGACAGTCGCTTTATGTTTTCCTGGTCCTTCGAGCCCGCCGCCCCAGGTGACCGCCTCCGCACCACCCGCCCCGAGATCCCGGATCCCAAGGAAGCCATAAAACGCATCGGACACCGCATCGTCGGCAACCACGAAAAGTGGGACGCCACTCCGCGTCTCGCCGGCGTCACC
Source organism: Akkermansiaceae bacterium (assembly GCA_041748235.1). GTDB lineage: Bacteria > Verrucomicrobiota > Verrucomicrobiia > Verrucomicrobiales > Akkermansiaceae > Luteolibacter. The sequence continues at coordinate 18,596 of JBGTDO010000080.1, forward strand.
GGCACCCTTCCGGAATTCCTCCCCGTGGTTGATTGATGCATTTTCCCTCTTGTGGCGCGTCCGCCCATTTCTCATGCGGAGCCTGCCGATGTAGGACGGGGTCTTGCAAACGGCTGCCCCCGTAAAAAATTCTTGCTACCATCTCCGGCAAATCCACGTTCAGTGGCGATAGCGTCCAGCCGCTGCCACTTTTCATATCCTCATGTCCGCCTCCGCCCTCCAAAGCCACGCCGCCTCATACCTCCAGCCAGCGATCGAGGGCCAGCTCTCCCCGGCAGAGCGAAATAGCCTCTACAAGAGCTTCATCACTAGCGAGGAAAAGCGCATTCTCGAACTCCACCGCGCTGGAGCAGGTGGCGTGGAAATTGCCAGCGCCCGCGCGCACCTGATCGATACCCTGCTATCAACGATCCTTAAAGCATCCATCAACTCCGAGAAAACCTCCACCTCGCCGATCTCCCTCGTCGCCATCGGTGGCTACGGCCGCGGCATGCTCAATCCCGGCTCTGACATTGATCTCCTTTTCCTCCTCCCGCGCGCCTCGACCAAGCTACCAAAAAGCGTTCAAGCCCTCGTCCAGAGCATCCTTTACGTGCTCTGGGACATGGGCTTCAAGGTCGGTCACTCCTGCCGCTCCATCGCCGAGTGCATCCAGCAGGCCCGCCTCGACCAACAGAATTTCACTGCTCTGATGGACGCCCGCCTCATTGATGGGAATCAGGAACTATACGACACATTCATCGCCCGTTTTCAAAAAGACTGCATCGCGAAAAAGCCCGACGCCTTCTTCGAGATGCGGCGCCTGGATCTCCGCTCGCGCCACCAGAAATCATCACACACCGTTTTCCTCCAGGAGCCGAACGTCAAAGAATCCTGCGGCAGCCTCCGGGATTATCAGAACATCATCTGGATCGCCCACGTGAAAACCGGCACCCGCGAGCTGCAGAAACTCGTGGACGAACGCATCATCACCGCCGCCACCCTCCGCGAGATCGAGGACGCTCACGAGTTCCTCATGCGCGTCCGCAACGAGCTCCACTACCACACGAAAAAAGCCACGGACATCCTAACCCTCCAGCTGCAGGGGATCGTCGCCACAGCGTTCAATTACCCGCAGCGCAGCATCCTCCGCCGCACGGAGGCGTTTATGCGGGATTACTACCGCCATACCCGCCACATCTACCGCCACACAACCTCAATCATGGAGTCCTTTCAGATCGAAAAGGACGCGCGCGAGGAGGGCTCGCTCACCTCCTTCCTCACTTTCAGGAAAAAAAGGCGCGAGGAGTTCGATGGTTTCATTGCGCGGGACCGCCGCATCTATCCGGCGCACCAGGAAGTTTTCCGCGAGGACAGCCACCGCATGATGCGGCTCTTCCAGCATTGCCAGGTGCGCAATCTTGAGCTCTCCCCGCAGATGCGCCGCCTGGTGGCCACACACTGGGATGACATCGACCGCCCCTTCCGCTATCTAAAAGCCAACCGGGAAACGTTCCAAGCCATCCTCGAGCGCAAGGGCGAGGTTGCAAAGTCGCTGCGCCAGATGCACCGGATCGGCTTCCTCGGTCGCTATCTCCCAGAGTTCGGCGCGCTCGATTGCCTGGTCCAGCACGAGTTCTTCCACCGCTACACCGCCGACGAACACACCCTCCGCTGCATCGAGGAACTCGACAGACTTATCGAAAACACCGATCCCGGCCTCGATCTCTTCCGTCGGCTTTTTCACCAGATCGTCGATCCCTACGCGCTCTACCTCGCCCTCATCCTCCACGACACCGGCCGCTCCGAGAACGTCCGCGAACACATCGATGGCTCCGCGATGCTCGCGATCCGCCTCTGCTCACGTCTCCAGATCAAGGGACCCCGCCGCGCGCTGATCATGTTTCTTGTGGACAATCACCTGGCCTTCTGGCGCACCGCCACGACGAAAAACTTGGAGGACCCTGAGGTCATCGCTGAGTTCGCCGGGATTATAAAGACTACTGAGAACCTCGATGCCCTGCTCCTTTTCACCTACTGCGACACCAGTGGCACGGCCCCGGACGCGTGGACGGGCTGGAAGGCCTCGCTGATGCTGCAGCTCCACACCGCCACCCACCGCTTTCTCCGCGAGGGCCGCGAAGGCTTCCGCCGCAAGCTCGACGCCGACCGCAGAGAGCTCCGCGCAGAAGTCATATCCATCATGCGGGAGGATTATCACGATGAGATCCGCCAGCATTTCGATCGCACACCTGCCGCCGCCTTCGCCTACCGCGAGGCGATCGATATCAAAACCCACGTCCGCGCCGTCCGCCGTTTCCTTATCGAGGAGGAAGGAGGAAAAAACCCTTACGCTTTTTGCATCAAATGGATCGACAAGCCGGACAAAGGCTATTCCGAGCTGGTGCTCGCCACCCGCGACCGCCCGCTCCACCTCGAGAAGCTCTGCTGCGCCCTCGCCTCAGAACAAATCAACATCCTCTCGGCTGACCTTTTCACCCGCACCGATTCCGTAGTCCTGAACATCTTCCGCGTCTGCACCACGAACTTCGAGCCGATCACCAATCCCGGCACCCGCACCCGCTTCATCCAGACATTTACACAAATCCTCGAATCCGAAACTTACGAGCCGGAAAGATTCCTGCGACGGAAGGCCAATTTCCTCAAACCACGCGCCGAAACCGGAGTCTCGGTTCCGGTCCGCGCCTACGTTTCAAACGATCTCCACCCCACCTGCACGACCGTCGAGATCCAGGCGCTCGACCGCATCGGCCTCCTCCACGATCTGTTCCACACCATCAATGAATTCGGCTGCGATACCACCCACGCCCGAATATGCACGGAAAAAGGAGTCGCCATGGACACCCTTTACATCACCACCCAGGACGACAAACAGATCGTAGATCCCGCAGTCCTCGGAGCTCTCGAAGAACGTTTCAACAACCTTGTCGCACGAGCGGAAGCCTAGCCGCGCGTCCCGGGGAGAAAGCCCCCGATCCTTCTTTGCCCGGATAGCCTCGACAATCTTGACTTTCGTGAACACTTACGGCTAGAACAGCCGTGTGACCAAGAGCACATTTCTGTTAGCAGGTGTATTATTATTTTCTCCAGGCCTCGGCCAATCTCAAACATGGGATAGGAGCACGGTGACGTTCGAGACGGTAGAAAGCCGCGCCCGGGATCTGGCCAACCAGCCGTATGCCGAGCCGGACAAGGAGGCTCTCCCGGAGTGGATGAAGGACTTGACCTACGATCAATACCGCGACATCCGCTTTGATACTGAACAGGCGCTGTGGGCTGATGAGAACCTGCCGTTCCGCGCGATGTTCTTCCACCCCGGTTATCTTTTCCGGGAGCCGGTCACCATCCACGAATTGACCGACACCCACCGGCAGCTGGTCCGCCTTGCAGAAGCCTATTTTATCTACGGTTCCCTCGTTCAAAATCGCGGCGAACTGCCTTCGGAAGGCGGTTTCGCAGGGGTGAGGCTCCACTCCCCGATCAATCAACCCCACGTCTTCGACGAGCTCGCAGTCTTCCAAGGTGCAAGCTACTGGCGCGCCCTGGGCAAGGGCCAGCGCTACGGAATCTCCTCCCGCGGCGTCGCCGTCGACACAGGGGCGGAAGGCGTGACGGAGGAGTTCCCATCGTTCCGCGAGTTCTGGCTCAAGAAGCCTGAAAAAGATGATACTTACATCACTGTATTCGCTCTTCTCGACGGCCCGTCCTACACCGGCGCCTACTCCTTTACGATTCAGCCGGGCGACGATACGGTGATGAACGTCAAGGCGGTATTGTTTGCCCGGAAGGAAGTCAAACGCCTCGGCATCGCCCCAATGTCGAGCATGTTCTGGTTCGGTGAAAACTCGCGCCGCCGGTTCGATGACTTCCGTCCTGAGGTCCACGATTCCGACGGCCTAGCCATCCGCATGGGCAGCGGCGAGCGGGTGTGGCGGCCGATCAGCAACGACTCCGGCAACCTCGAATTCAGTTTCTTCAAAATGGAAAAATGCGAAGGCTTCGGTCTATTGCAGCGCGACCGCCGTTTTTCTGCCTACGAAGATGGTGAGGCGGCATATGATCTCCGCCCCTCCCTCTGGGTCGAGCCCACCTCCGACTGGGGCCCCGGCAGCGTCATGCTGATGGAGATCCCCACTGGCAACGAATTAGCCGACAACACCGTGGCCATGTGGGTGCCGGAAAAAACCCCGCAGCCAGGCGATCGGGTAGAATTCAATTACAAGCAGCACTGGACGACGCGCGAAGATCCCTCGCACGCCGGCGGCCACGTCGTCGCAACTCGCTCCGGCACACACGACTGGCAGGCCGAACAACGCACGATCATTGTGGAATTCGAAGGCAAAAATCTAGTCGGCCCCGATGGAAAACTTCCCGAGGCACTGGTGGAAGCCAGCGGTGACGCCGCAGGGAAAATCAAGATCCAAGGTATCGCCGTCCAGCCGATGCCTGAGGACCGCCTGAGGCTCGCTTTCCAGATCACTCCTGCCGGGGAGGATGCAAAGCTTTCCGAGATCGGCCCGGTCGAACTCCGGGCCGCCCTCAAGCGGGGAGATGATTTCCTCACAGAAACATGGGTTTACCGCATCAAACCCTAAACCAGACGCTGCGTCCTCTAACCGAGACGGAGCTTGAGGAATGGGAGGACGCTTATTCTGCCGTGGAGGCATATCTGCGGGCGCTGCGGCTTCGCAACCGCCTCCTCATTTCCGAGCTGGTGCGCGCGATCCTATGGCGCGCCTCCGCCCGTCGCGCAAGTGAGCCGGGGAAATCAGCCCGTTGCCTCGCCATGGAGGAGACGATGTATGAAATCGGTGAATGGACCCAGGACGTCCTCGACGTGCCTTTGGAAAACCGTCGGCTCGCCGCGCGCGGTCGGCTTGCGCTCCTGCTCGCCGGGATGCCGGACAAGTGGCAGGGCGTTTTCCTCACCCCTGCACCATGGCCGCCGGAGTTCGTGGAAGCGATGCGTTCCTCCTACCTCGCCGCCGGCCCTCGCTTCGCCGAGCTCACCATGGTGCCGAAGCCGCTTGAACTGAACGTGATCGGCAGCGGAGCCGCCCAGTGGTGGGAAACCATGGACCGCAGACCCATCATTCGGAAGATGTTCGTCGCGACGCTCCTAGCTCTGATCATTGGCACACTCTGGTTCATTTTTTACTAGTAAATGGACAATCACGAAACATCCGCCCCTGTTAATACCCCGCCGTTCTACAGCGCCGCATGGTCCAACTGGCGGCGATTCATATTTTTTGGCAGCGTGATCCTGTTCAATCTGGCAGCAGTGCTGTGGATGGGAGACCTGTTCTGGCGCTCGGGCCTGCATCGCGCCCATTTTCTCCTCCTGGGTATTTTCGCAATCCTCAACGGACTCCTCACCCTTGGGTCCTTCCACGCCCTCTTCGGAGCCTACGACATTCTAAAAGGCAGAAAGCGTTCCGTGCGGATCACCCGGCTGGCTGAGGAATCCCAAGGTCCGATCGCCCGCCGCTACGCCGTGGTCATGCCTGTTTACAATGAGGACAGCGTGAAATTCTGCGCCCGGATCGAGGCCATCTACCGGTCCATCGAAGCTACGGGCCACGTCGACACCTTTGACTTCTTCATCCTTAGCGACACCCGCGATTTGAACCTGTGGGTCTTGGAAGAAACCGCTTGGACCAACCTCTGCCGCCGACTCAAAGGCTTCGGAAAAATTTATTACCGCCGCAGGAAAACCAACGAGAACCGCAAGGCCGGAAACATCGGTGACTTCGTCCGCACCTGGGGCGGCGGTTACGAAGGCATGGTTGTGCTCGATGCCGACAGCCTCATGGACGGGGCCGATATCGTGAAAATGGCGCGAGTGATGGAGGCCTATCCGCGACTCGGCATTCTCCAGACACCGCCACGCCTGATCCGGGGAGTCTCGGTTTTCACCCGCTTGCAGCAGTTCGCCATGCGCCTTTACGGGCCGCTCTTCATCCGCGGACTCAACTACTGGCAGCTCTCCGGCGGCAGCTACTGGGGTCACAACGCACTCATCCGGGTAAAACCATTTTCCGAGTTCTGCGAGCTTCCCGCGCTCCCGGGCCGGGAGCCTTTTGGCGGCAGAATCCTCAGCCATGACTTCGTGGAGGCCGCACTAATGGTCTCGGAGGGCTGGGAAGTCTGGCTCGCTTGGGACATCGAGGGCACCTACGAGGAGGCACCACCGACCCTTATCGACCACCTCAAGCGCGATCGCCGCTGGTGTCAGGGAAACCTCCAGCACCTGTGGCTCATCTTCGCCCGCAAGCTTCCGTTGACCGTGCGGGCTCACCTTTTCATGGGAATCATGGCGTACCTCGGAAGCCCCCTCTGGTTCCTGTTCCTTATCATCGGCACCTGGCTCGCCTGGGACTTCAGCCAGAGCGAGCTCAGCAGCCTTCCATTTGAGAGCTTTGCGGAGAGGTGGCTCGGTATCGACGGACAGCAGCAGGGACTCATCCTCATCTTCACGGTGTTCACCCTCCTCTTCCTACCTAAGATTCTCGCCATCCTCGGTGCCCTCGTTGTTCCCCGGTTGCGGCGATCCTTCGGTGGCGCGGTTCCCCTCCTAATCGGCGGCACTCTGGAAACAATTCTTTCAATGCTGCTAGCGCCCTGCGTCATGCTTGCCCACTCGCTCATGGTGCTCAGCATTATTCTTGGACGAGCGGTCGGCTGGGGAAACCAGAGCCGGGAAACCGACGGCACCGCATGGAGTGACGCACTGCGTTTTCATGCCGCACCCACGATCCTTGGCATTCTGTGGGCGCTGCTCGCGTTGAAAATCAGCCTCACCTTTGCCCTCTGGATGTCCCCGATTCTTCTTGGACTCATCCTCAGCATTCCCGTCTCCGTCTGGACAAGCCGCGCCCGCTACGGCCGCGCACTAGCCCGGCGGAGGATCCTTGCCACCCCGGAGGAACTCGATCCACCACAAGTAGTCCGACTGGCGGATGCCGCGGAGGCGCTTCTTCCCACTGCCTTAAACGCCAGCACGCCTGGCCGAGAGGGAATCGTCGCAGCGATCGTAGATCCATACGTAAACGGCGTTCACGTCTCGCTCCTTGACCACGCGGAAATGAACCAGGCCGAAGAAGCACTCGCGAACCGCTGCCTCACCGAGGGCCCCTCGAACCTCTCCACTTCGGAACTCACACAGCTTCTATATCTTCCACCAGCCATGCTCATGATGCACCGCGCCGTCTGGCTGGGCGTCACCGAAGGCATCCACGAAATTTGGTCCGGTGCCGTCGAAAGCTACCGCAACCGCCCCGGCCTCTCTACCGCTACAGGCGGCGATTGAGCCCCCTCACCTCCTGCGGAACCATCCCGTGATACTCGCCCGCGTCTTCATCGCCGGCAGCACCTCGTGCCAGAAATCTCCGGCCAAAAAACATACCAAGGTCCCGAGCTGCGGCGGCACCACCACATGCTCACCTTCTTTCTCACCCGGCGTCGTCCACAGCCTCAGCTCACCCCCATCGCCTTCCTGCCAATCAGGATTGAGATATAAAATTACCGTTACTAGTCGATCCATTGACTGCCGGTGCCGATCCAAATGCGGCTTGTAAAACCCGCCCTCGGGGTACACCGCGTAGTGCCCTTCGAAATCCATCAAACCCAAAAACAGGTTCCGGTTCAGCTCCAGCCGCAACTCCTCGAGACGACCCAAAAACGCCTGCTGGCAGTCAGTGATCTCTTCATCGCGCAGCCACATTACATGATCAGTCCGCACATCTTCGCGGATCGCCAGCTCGTTTCCCCTTCCCACCCCCGCTCTGCGGAACTCCCCCTCCGCCCACGCCTGCAGGCTCTCCCGCGAAAGTGCCTCCCCAACGCTCCGCTCCAAAAAATCGGGCAGCACGCTCCAGCCCTTTTCCTGAATATCCTCAACGATTTTGAGGTGAAAATGTGGGGTTCGGTCTTGCAGAATTTCAATCTCAACCCGACACCCCTCCCAGGCGAGAAAAATTCCAAATGTCGGCGGATTGCATCCGCCAGTCCACTGAGGCGATCAGGCTGCCGCTACCCTTCCAGGAAAGTAAGCGTAATAAACGGCGAAAAAGCGGCGGCAGTTCGAACCCTGCAGCGCGTATTACTCCGTTATACTGCGATTCTGCGAACGCGGGAAGAGCTTACTCTTTCAGAGCCTGGTTCTCCAGCGCTCCGCCTGTGCGAGGAATCGCGGGTCAATAACAGCCCCTAGCCCCGGCACATCCGGAAGCTCCACGCTGCCGCGGCTGCCATAGCGTATCCCGCCAATCACGGGGTCCTCCGTGAACATCAGTGGCGTATCAAAGTCACAGAGGATGATGTGATGATTGCTCAGCGCAAGATGGGCAGCCGCTGTCATACCAAGGCGGCTTTCCATAAATCCGCCCACTTGGAGCTGGATACCCGCAGCCGCGCCAAGTTCTGCGATTTTACTGCCTTTGTGAAACCCTCCACTCTTGCCCGACTTGATATTAAACATCTGGCAGGACCTCAATTGGATCAATCGCTGCGCATCCCAATGGTCTCCACAACTTTCATCAGCCATGATGGGAATAGGAGAAGCTTCCGACACCCTCGCCAGTTCCATGAACCGGTGCCGGGAGATCGGTTCCTCGCAATGCTCTATGCCAAATTGATCGAGAGCTTGAAGAATATCGATCGCATTCTCAGGTGTCTCCCACCCCTGGTTCGCGTCGATCCGCAGCGGGATCTCATCGCCAATCCCAGCACGAATAGCTGCGATCCGTTCCACGTCATCCCGCTTCAACCCACCGAGTTTCACTTTGATCGCCGGAAACCCCTCTTCCTTGTACCGCACCGCGTCTTCCCGCATCTTCGTCGGGTCGCCTATACTGACTGTCATGTCGGTTTCCAACAATTTGTTGCTGGTGCCGCCCAGATACCGATACAGCGGCACGTTGGCCTGCTGCGCCGCAATGTCATGTAAAGCGATGTCGAAGGCGCTCTTGATGCTATTGTTTGCATAGATCGTCCGGTCCATCGCATCCACACAGGAAGCAATGTCGAGAGCATTGCGCCCCTTCATTACCTCAGCCAGATAGGTCCCAACTACAAAACACGTGTCGATACTTTCGCCATTGATCGTCATGTAGGGGCTGCACTCGCCGTGGCCGGTGCAGCCATCCTTTGTCCGGATTACTACCACCACGTTTGCCACCCGAGGTATTGGGCCGAGAGAGATTACAAACGGCTGCTTCAGCGGGATCATGAGCTTGAACAGCTCGATTGAGTCGATGATGGCACCTTCCATGAATGTCGGTTGTCGCTTTGAAATGCCGCCCAAATAGCGCCGAAAAGGAAGCAGGAGTCAGTGATTATCTGTTTCCTCGGGGATAAATAGCTTGGGAAGCTTTACAGTGAAATTGGTTCCCTCCTCAGCCGAGGATTCAACCTCGATTTCGCCCCGGTGAGCGCGGGCGATCTGCTGGCAGATATAGAGCCCAAGGCCAATGCTCCCCGGCGGGCGTTGCTGGTTGCGGTCCGCAAGGCTTACCATCGGATCGAAAAGGATGCCCATGGCTTCCGCAGGAATCGGGGTGCCGGCATTGTGGACGGCGAGCTCGATTTGCCCATCGGTGCCGCGCAGGGTGGTGGTTATGGGTTGACCCGGAGCGCCGTGCTGGAGGGCGTTCTGGATTAGATTGGAAACGAGTTGCCTGAGACGCGAGTGGTCCAATTGGCCTGCACAGTCCCCGGAGCATTCCAAAGAGAAGTTCGTTTGAGGAGCTGAGACCCTGAACTGGGCGATCACGTCCTCGCAAAGATCATTGAGACGCACCGATACCGGACTGACGGGTAATCTGGAACCGAGCCCGGCGGAGGTGAAGTCCAGAAGATCGCGAAGCATCAAGCTCATGTGATCGCAGGACCGGGCCATGCTGGCAAGGATGTGGGGTGCCCTGGGGTGGACGAGCGTAGGATTCTCGCCAAGGATTTCCGTATACATCTTCAGCGCGTGGATGGGCTGGCGCAGGTCGTGCCCCAGCATGCCGAGGAAGAGGCTGCGGCTGCGATCTACCCGCTCAACAAAGGCACCAACGGAGCCGGCCACCAGTTCGTCGAGAGCTTCGTTGAAGCGGTTCATGTCATCGATCTGCTCCAGATGGGAAGCAGGTACGCTGGCCCACCAAAGGCGGCTAACGGAGGCGCGGAGGGCTCGGAATTCGGCGATCATCCTTTGGATATCGAAGCCATCTTCGACGCGGGCCAGCGCGTGACCGAGAGCCGCCCGGCTCATGGCGGATTCCTCGTCGATGTCTTGGCCTTCGGCCTTCGTCGTCTGCTCGGCAGAAGTCTGTGACGAAGCCATATCGGCGACGACAGCGCGCAGCATGATCTCCGCATGATTACGGAGAACTTTGCGATCAGGAAGCTGACCCTCCCAATAGCGGCGTGCATAGTCCTCCCAATCCTGTAGGATGGCCCCTATGTTGTTAAGGATGAACCGCCCCAGTCTCACTTTTTGATCGTTTTCTCCGGTTGCCACGGTTCCAACTAGAACGCAGAAAAATAAAAAGCAACCTGGATCGTAGCGCCAGCGAAACCTGCCGCCCCGGCGAGGCGATGGGCGCATGGTGCTCATGAGTCTTCAGGAAGCCAAAAGTCGACTTGATCCAAGGAGCGCAGCACCCGGGTTCTAACTGGAATCTCATGTTCCGCCGCTGCAGCGCGCGACATTCTCCCACCCGCAGCCCAATCCTCCCGAGCCGACTAACAGAAAAGGCTCAGATCAGATTGCGCCCTATCCAGAAGACGATCAGGACTGCGGCGATCCCTGCGGAGCCACGCATCCCCACGCGCATGTGGAACGGCAATGGCTTCCCTCTTGCCCAGCTTATCACTTCAAGGCTGACACCGAGCATCGCCAGCGGGAGCAGGATCATGCCTACGGGATTGAAGGAAAATGCCTGAGCGAGGCGGCCGTTGAGGGCGGCGTGGGCTGCGCGGGTCATGCCGCAGCCGGGGCACTCAAGGCCTGTCAGCTTTCGAAAGGTGCAGCCCGGCATCCACCCAGCTCCTCCGGTTTCGCGCAGCATGTAGGCACCAAACACGAGGGCCAAAAAGGCCACTGAAACCCATACCGCCCGGTCCTTGTGCATCGTGATCCGGTCAGGCCTGAAGAAGTGCTGGAACCACCATAAGCAAGGAGATGATTAAACCGGAGATCGCCCCGACGATCGTCCACAGCCGCGCTGACTTCGAAGCCTCCATCGCGCCAGCGATATTACCTTGAGCGCGCAATCCGTCGACTTTTGAAGCGTACACGATCGCCACAATGCCAAACGGGAGACAGCAGAAAAAGGTGACGCAGATCGCCTGCCACAGGTAGGTCGGAATCACGGGTCCCTGATAGGCTCCGGCATATGCGGGAGGTTGCGGGAGAGGGACCGATCCACCGGCTGATGACTGAGTCTGAGGAGGCATGACAGAGACGCCTGCGGACTGAGGTTCCGGCACCTGCCCCAATGGCCGCCAGTCGGTCATCCCGTCTTTCCAGACGAGGTCGGAGGTGCTGACTTCGCCGCTTCTAACCTTTCTTAGAAGTTCTTCCTCGGGGATCGGGCCGAGTTGCGTTCCTTTGCTGGAGTAATACCACATGCTGGCATGAGCATGTCCTGCCCACGAGGAGCGTCAAGTCGTCTTCAATTACCTCCCACCGCTTCCACCACACCGCCACCTAGCAATCTTCCGCCATCATAAAACGCCATGATCTGCCCGGAAACGAGAGCCCGCTGCGGCTTCCCAAACCGGATCGTCACCCGCTGGTCGCCCAGCTCCTCGACCTTGGCCACCTCCGCCTTCGCCCGATATCTCGGCTGGGCCTCCACCCGTTTCAGTTTATAGATCTCTTCATTGATTGATGAAATGCTGCCGACCGTACATTCGCGGGCGTAGAGGCCTGTGGTGTCCTCTCGGTCCCACCCGATTACCAGTTGGTTTTCCACCGGTCGTTTCCCAACGACCACATAAGCCATGCCTTCTTTGGGCGATGCCACTCCATGGCCCTTGCGCTGACCGATGGTGTAAAAATGAAGCCCGCGATGTCTGCCCATAACCCGCCCCTTGAGATCGATAATTTCCCCCGGTTTGTCCTCCAGATAATGCGCCAGAAAATCCCCCATCTTCACCTGCCCAAGAAAACAGATTCCCTGGCTGTCCTTTTTTTCCGCCACCGGCAAACTGAACCTTCGCGCCACCTCCCGCACTTCCGGCTTGAGCATCTCCCCCGTGGGGAAACGCGCGTGCTCCACCTGGCGGGCGGTCATTAGAGATAAGAAGTAGCTCTGGTCCTTGTTTGGATCGGCCCCACGCAGGACCGCCGCCCGCCCGTCTGCTAGAACCCGCCGCCGCGCGTAGTGCCCGGTCCCTACCGTTTCGAAGCCCTGACTGACCGCGTAATCGAGGAAGAAGCCGAACTTCATTTCCCGGTTGCACCAGACATCCGGGTTCGGCGTCAGGCCCTCCTCGTAGCCATTGACGAGATACTCCACGATTTTTTCCTTGTACTGATCGATCAGATCGATCACCCGAAACTCAATGCCCAGACTCTTGGCGACAGCATGCGCATCTTCAATGTCCTGTTCCCACGGGCAATCTCCGGGGATACCCTCCTCGTTCATCCAGTTTTTCATGTAGCCGCCCACCACCTCGTGCCCTTGCTCGACGAGCAGGGCGGCGGCCACCGCACTATCCACCCCACCGGACAAACCAACCATCACCTTCGACATGCACGGATAATCGTTCCGGCGCGGGGCGAGTTCAAGCTTCCAACACCTTTCGCACTCTATCCATGCTCTCGGTGTTCTCGCAGACGATTTTGAAAATGACCAAAGCGGGCATCGCGATCAGAATCCCAGCCACGCCCCAGAAACCGGCCCACGCTGAGATCCAGACGAAGACCACCAGCGGATTTACCCGGAAGCGACCGCCAAGCACCATCGGAGTGATAAGATTGCCTTCGATCGCGTTCAGCGTGAAATAAACCAGAGGAACGGCGAGCACCATCCCCGGTTGCTCGAAGTTCACTGCGGCAGCTAGGAACATGACGAAGGCCCCGATTAATGCCCCTACATATGGGATATAATTCATGACCATCACCATTATACCCCAGAGCATCGGACGCGGCATGCCCATCCCCCACATCGCGAGAGCGACGCAGATCCCGAGGCAGCTGTTGATCACAGTGATGGTAAAAAGATAGCGGGAGACCTCGCTGCCCATACGCGAAAGGACAGAGGCTGTCTTTTCGTCTTGATTCAGCTCCCGGACAATCCGGTTCCCGTAGGCGAGAATAAACAACACCATCAGCAGAAAGGCCATCGTACCTATGACCAAGTCCTGCCCTCCTTCCCATATCGCTGAGATTGGATCCTCATGAATCTCGACCTGCACAGGCGGTTCCGCGACGGCTGTCTCCACCTCCACCGATGGCGGCCGCTCCACGGGAATTACCACATCCCCGAGTTCCGCCTGACTTCCTTCAGTGTCGGCCCCGGCTGCTGCGGCACCTTTCTCAGGCTCGGTCGCCTTCTCCACCCGGTTGGCCATCTGGGTCAGTTCCGCACGCACCTCTTTCATCGGTTTAAAAACCCTTTGCACCCGCTCTACCATCGTGTCTTTGTCGACATTTCGCATCCATTCGGCAGCCGGAAGGAGCACCTGATAGCAGCCAAGGACGATCAGCCCCACAAGACCAATAAGGGTAATCGTCGCACACAGGAAACGAGGCAGACGTATGTTCCTCAAGCCCATGTAAACCGGGTGCACAATCAGGGAAACCAGGATCGCCAGCACCAGCGGCATGAGGACCGGCTTCATTTGATGGAGCACGTAGCCTAGGACGATGATGAACAATCCCACCTGTGAGGCGCTCGTGGCATTCATCCCCGTGGGGATCACCGGCCAGCGAGACAATCTGTGACGCTCCGGCTCTTTTGGAGCCTCATCTTCTGGGGAATTCATCAAGTAGAGGAATACAGCATTTGAGGCCGCATGCCACAGAAGTTATTCAGGCCGACTTCCAGCCGCCTCTCCGCCGCCCGCCTATCGCTCCAGCCACACGGATTTCAGATAATCATCCTCGGGGAAATCCTCCGGCATCGGCTGATGACGCGCCCGCATTCCGCTCATCCCTAACATTTTCTCAAACTCGCTTCCGCTCATCCTCCGGTAGTTCGTGCAGCACAGCATCCAACCGTCTTTTACCAGAACCTTCGCCGCCAGCTCCGCCAGCTCGCCGAAATCTTTTTCCACCCGAAATACCTTTCCCTTTTCATCCCGCGAAAACGTCGGCGGATCGATCACGATGCCGTCGAACTCCCGGCCTTGTTTCGCGAAGCGCCTCAGCCAGTGAAAGGCATCGCCCTTGCAGAAATGATGAGCCGTTTCATCCAGACCGTTGTGGCGGAAATTCCGCTTCGCCCACTCCAGGTAGACCGCTGACAGATCCAAGGTCGTCGTCTCCGCTCCACCCATTGCACCCGCCACTGAGAAGCCACCGGTATAGGAAAAGAGATTTAGCAGCCTGCCGCCCGCCTCCATCCGTTTCCGCACGTCCGCCCGGTTCAACCTCTGATCCAGAAAAATCCCCTGCGAGTAGCCGGACTGAAACGACGCCTCGAACTCCAGTCCGTTCTCCTTCACCAGAAACGCCCCGTCCACTTCTGGACCATACAGATGCATGGGCGATTCCTTATGGTGCTGGTCCAGACGCTTCCAGTAAACCGGCCGCCCGCTCGCCTTCAGCCAATCCTTAATGCCGCCTGCGATCTCGCTCCCCGGCGTCATCGCCACCCATCTCCCCGCATATTCCTCCAGCGCGAACCCACTCACGCCGTCCCCAGCGCCATCCACCAGCCGCACCGCAGTCGTCCGTCCGTCAAGGATCCGCTCCCGCTTCTCAACCGCTTCCTCCAACAATTTCCCGATCACACGCCCATTCAACCTTCAAATTTCGTTTTTCAAATCACAAATACTCACAAACAGATCGAGCTCTAACACATTGTCATTTGACACCCGCCTCCGGCGGCGCGATCTCTTACATCCCATGCCTTTCATGTACAAAAACCCTGCCGAACTCGCGAGTGAAACCCAACGCATCGCCACCGAACAGATCGACCGCGCCATGCAGGAGCTGGATGACAGCTCTCTCGACGGACCGGTCACCGTCCACCAGGTCCGCAAACGCTGCAAGAAAATGCGCGGACTCCTGCGCCTCGTCCGCAGCGGCATCGGAAGCCATTACAAGAAGGAAAACAACCGCTTTCGCAACGCCGCCCGCCCCCTCTCCGGAGCCCGCGACGCCAGCGTCATGATCGATACTTACGACTCGCTCATGGAGGCTTTCACTGACGAGATCGACCGCCCCTCTTTTGCCCCGCTGCGCGGCAAACTCACACTGCGAATGAATGCGACCCAAGAAAAGGAAGACTCCGCTGAGGAAACCCAGGACTCCGTCGAAAAAGCGCTCGCCGATTTTAAGCACCGGATGAATGAAGCCTGCGAGCTTGTCCCCAAATGGGCGTCCCGTATCACCGACATTTCCGACCTACTCGCCGGCATGGAGAACACCTACCGACGCGGTCGCGATGCCATGAAGACCGCCTACTCGAAGCCCTCCGGCAAGCATTTCCATGAATGGCGCAAGCACGTGAAATACCATTCCCACCACTGCCGCCTGCTTCGCGCACTCTGGCCGCCGGTTATGAAAGCTCGGGCACAGGAAGCTGGACGTCTTGCCGATATCCTAGGCGACGCACACGACCTTGAAGTTTTCCGCGAACTTCTCCAGGAGGATCCAGGCCTCTGCGTCACCCCCGAGCGCCAGCACGCGATACTCGAACTCGCCGATCGCCGTTCAGAATCCCTCCACGAGGAAGCTCGCCTCCTAGGCCTTCGCCTCTTCGCCACCAAACCCAAGCATCTCATCAAGAGTCTCGAACGCTACGCCACCGCCTGGAGCTCATAACCGGAGAGACGAAAGAGCGGTTGACGGTTTCGGACGGCCCGAGGATTCACTCTTGCCCAGCACGTCGCTCCGCATGCATCCTCCCTTCCTCTTCTTTAGACAAAGCAGGGTGCTCAACCGGCTTACATCCACCGCCTGGGCAATCTGCCTCTACTGAGTAGAGCGTAAAAAATTTTAATACAAAAACGAAGTCAGATGAAAATTCTCCTCACCACCTGCAGCTATCAGGACACCCCGGGCCCTCACCACGATCTCATGGAAAAGCAGGGTTGGGATGTCAGCTGCGAGCGCGGCCCCCTTTCCGAGCAACGTATGCTCGAACTCGCCGGAGATTTCGATGCCTTCCTGTGCGGCGACGACGCCATCACCCGTGAGGTCCTTGAGAAATCCGCCCCCAAGCTGAAAGTCATTTCCAAATATGGCATCGGCCTCGACAAGATCGACCTGCCTGCCACCAAGGAACTAAAAATTCCCGTCCTTTTCACCCCAGGTGTCAATCACGATACCGTTGCCGAGCACACCTTCGCCCTGCTGCTGGCTCTGACAAAAAACCTCGTTCCCTCGATCGAGGCCACCCGCGCCGGCAAGTGGACCCGCCTTACCGGCTTCGAGCTCCTCAACAAGCGCATCGGCCTGATCGGCCTTGGCCGCATCGGGCAGGAAGTCGCCAAGCGCGCCCACGCCTTCGGAATGGAAATTCACGCTTTCGGCAACTATTGGCCTGAAGATGTGGCTTCCGAATACCGCATCACCCGCCACCACGATCTGAACACCCTTTTCGAATCGGTCGATATTATCAGCCCTCACACCAAGCTGACACCAGAAAGCCACCACTGCGTCAATTCCGCCCACCTCGGCCTCATGCCGGACAACTCCTGGCTCATCAACACCGGGCGCGGCGAACTCATCGATCAAGCCGCCGTCATCAAAGCCCTCGATTCAGGCAAACTAGCCGGCTACGCCACCGACGTCCTCGATGAAGAACCGCCCCCGGCCGATCATCCCCTCCTCGCCCACCCCAAGGTCATCGTCACCCCGCACATCGGTTCCCGCACCTTTGAGTCCGTCCCGCGACAGGCCATGAAATCCCTCACCAACCTCATCAACGCCCTCAAAGGCGATGGCGAAACCAACTGCGCCAACGGCGTTATCTGACAATCTACAGCGTGGCTCCCTGGCCGCAGTATGGGACTGTTAGATCGTCGACTTTTCTACACCGATCTCTGTGAACTGACCGCCCTCAATGCGAAAATTTCCACAGCCGATATCCTCAAGGAAGTGTTCCGGCACATCTACGCGGTGGCAACCAGCGCACGCTCCGCAGCGGTGCGCATCAGGCGTTGGTGCGGGCTGGTCCAGGAATCGGGAATAGAGCCGCAGCGCCGCTTCGCGCGTAGATTGCTTCGCGACCTGTCGGTAATCACCGCCCTTTTCAAACACCGCATCACCTCGGGCAAGATCGAGAACTTCAACAACCAGATCGCAAGACTCATCCACCGGGCATGCGGAATGACCAACCTGCGCTACCTGTTCCTCAAAATAAGAGCTCAATCCATCAAGCAAACCTGACGGAGAGCCCCTCTTCCACACCGATATTTCCGTGGGAATGTTAAAGAGCGGTAACCCGAAATAGTGTCCCCTTTCCTACGGAGGAATCCCCGTACGTGCTACACGGGGAACTTACGATTCGTCCCGCTCACACCCCCACACGCAGATCCCGCATACTCCAGAGAGTTCCCGTTGCCGCCGCGCCGCTGCCGCGCATTCTCCGCGCCCTGTCCTTCCTCCTCTCCGTGAACCTCTCCCGCGCTCCCGCGAACGCCTCATTCACAAACTCCTTGCTCCCGATCACCGCCCCGTCGGTGAAATACCTGACCCGGCAGCGCAGCATCCCTGCCATCGTAAGCTCTGGAAGAACCGTCTGGTTGTCACCCGAGTCCAAAGCTTCTACCTCGTTTTTTGAAACTCTCACCTTACCTGTGTTCTCCACCTTCGCGTTGAGGCCCTTCCGCTCCAAGGCCATTCCCAGCAACCTCCGGTATCTCTTCGAGGCCACCTTCCACTCCCCCGCGTCAAAACCCGTGTTCGTATCCGATGTGATCGCCCGCACCAGCCCTTCCCGCGCCTTCTTCCCGTTTCCCCTCGGTCCGCCGCCCACCGCCTCTCCATAGCTGCTCCACCGATAGTCCGCCGGATCCTCCACCATTCCCGCACGCACCGGATTGAGTTCGATATACGCCGCCATCGTGCGCGCCGCCGTCCCGCTCTCCACAATGCGTTTGTCGCGCCAGCAACATCCTTATCCTACTATTTCCGGAGGAGGAAATGGCAGACCGCATGGACGGAGCGGAGCGTAGTCAATCACGCTTTTGAAGCGCTCCTCCCACAGGGTCCCGGTGCGCTCGTGCGTGCGGTTGAACCAGCGGGTGAAACGCTGCAGCGTAAGCGTAGTCTGCAGCGCCTTGCACATGTTGTTGCTCCGCCCGTTTCAAAAGAGTCATAGTTTTCAGATCTATGACACCTATGAAGTCAGGCTGCCATTCCCTCCGGCTTGCCGCTGCGGGCTTTGAGCCAGTTGGCA
>JBGTDO010000081.1:0-5690 GCA_041748235.1 Akkermansiaceae bacterium
CTGCACCGTCGAGGTCAGAAAAACACCGGGAGGATGGAGAGTCGCGGTCCGCCCAGCCCCGGAACGCCTGCCCATTGGCCGGATCAGTGAAACCGTCGCCCTCCGATTCTCCCAGGATGGGCAGCCGATCCTGGGCGGCGCGGATGTGAGCCTCAGCTTTGTCCACGAGAGCGACCAGATTCAGCTCTCCTCCTATTTCTTCTATCTCGGCGTGCATGCGGGCGAGCGCCAGATGTCGCTCACCCTGACCGCTCCCGGCGGGAAGCCGCTGGAAGTGACGCAGGCGAAACTCCTGACCGGCACCGCCGCCGCGATTTCGTTTGCCCGAGAGTCACCCTCTTCCGGCCGCCTCACCGCCCGCTTCCTCCCCTTGCCGGAAGAAGGAAGCCATTCCGGAACTTTCTCCGTGCTGCTGGAGCGCCCCGTGAAAGCGGAGCTGCTTATTCCCTTCATCGGAGCCTATAAAAATGAGGACACGACTCCGGACTTGGCTATCCCACCCGCCGCGTCACCGTAAATTATCCCGAAACGCTAGTATCTCATCAATACGTACTGCCGCAACTCTGGTTGGCAGCGGTTCGTCTATCGCTCGCCTCCAGACCACAAGCTACCCTACATCGCGAAAGGGTTATTCTCATAATCCGCACCTGCGAACCTCCTCCCTACGGCGCTGATCATTTACTTGGGAACTCGGATCGTCTTTTTTTCTGCGACGTCATATACCACATTGAACATCGCCGGGTCGAAGGAAAATACACTGTCGTCCACCTTTCCATTGATGGAAATGTTTTCGATGTGGATAGAGTTTCTCGCCGTAGGCTCCACCGCCCCCTTCGTATATTGTAATAGCGTCGCCTCAGCCGGGTATCTTATCTCAGATCCGCCAACCTCGATTGCTCCTACCTTTGTCACGAGGTATTCGAATCCACTTTTATCCTCAGCTCGCAATTGCCATTTCATGGGAAAGGCTTCTTCCTCCGCCGGCAACCATACTGAAACGTTCACGTCTTTTCCGAAATATCGCCCAGCAAAACTAATTATCCGCTGTTCCGCAGAACCGGGATTCCCGACCTTCACATTTGCGTCCCGAACAAATGCCTTCCATACTTCCGGACTCGTCAAGTCCGAGACACGCATGAATTTCGCACCGGAATCCTTTGCTCCCGAGCGGGCGACAGCTAAAAAATGATACGGCATTGTCAGAGCGGCTGTATGAATAAGCTCAGGAATATGTTCTGGAACGGTGGAACTAAGAAGGAGACGCGTATTCTGCGGAACGCCGTAATACTGGCCGTCGAAAGCTGCTTTAACCTTACGCGTTCTATTTTCGCCATCCCCTGAGCTCTCGAACTCGAACGCGAATCGACCTCCCTCCTCCAGATATCTCACCTTTCGCGTGATATATGGTTTACTTGCATCCCCTCCTCGCAAAACGATTTGACTATTTGTAGTATAATCAAGGCTAGTTATTAGTTCCAAACGTTCCAAACCTGCGGATGAAATTCCTTCGAGCGCGGACCGTGCGCTGGTTTCGCCGAATGATACACTGCAAAACAGCGAAAGGGCCACCAGGATTGGAGGCGCCGACGGCGCCTCCAATTTTGCAACGGACCATAGAGTATGTGTAGTTTGCATAATGCTTGCTGTATTTACAATTACTCGGAGACTTTTGTTTCTGGATATTCCGTTGCGTCAACGCAGTCGCGCATAGGTGTTCCCGCACAGTAGGTCTTCATGTATTGGCCGCAGCAAGTCTCGTTCGCATCCCCGCAATCATCAACTGACCAACCATCGTCGGCACTAATACCGGGGCTCTTCGCGTATGTCCCACTACCCGTACAGATACCGGAGTATTCTTCCGGGTCACCCGGACAGTGATATGTGATATCAAATGGGCAGTCTTTGGATTGCGCACCCCATCCGGCCTCTGCCGGCGAGATAAAAGCGCCAGCGAGCGAGCATGCAACCACTAATGTCGTTATAATCAATTTACTTATTTTCATATATTTTTTTTTGTATGTTGTTAGCTATGTTTAGTTTCTTTGTGTTTTGTTTTTACTGTTCTAGGGAAAGTTTATGACGCTAACGTCTGGGGTGGTTTTCGTCTGACTGGAATTGTTGGGTCTCACGGACGAAGCCAACTACAGGAACTGAAATCCGGATTCCGCTCGTCCTATGGAAAAGGTTCAGGGTTTCTCCAATGACGTCAGAGCTTGGTCGGAGCCGAACAGTCACCACCGCCTTGTTCTTTTCACGTCTCCCGATTTCACTTTGATTTTCTTTCCCTTGCGAGCAGATCACAAGTTCTCGCAGGTCGAGATCCGTTGATGTGACGGTTATGGACCGATCGATAACTTCATCTGCCTTTACTGCGCCGAGATATATTGAGGCCGGGGTGGCTTTGAGAGGCCCGGTAATGCGCGCGCTGACCGGCAGTTCGAATTTCTCGGTCCCGGTTACGCCGCTATTCAGAATTGTTATTTCCACCGTGTCGCGGACGCTCGCAATGGGCAGCCCGCTCGGATCAAGCCTGGCGGTTATGCGAATGATATCCTCTGTTACTTTCTCTGCCGATATGGTCAAGTGCTCGTTCCGGGCGGTCGCCGCAATGGAATCCCACTGCTCCTCCGAATTGCCGCGCTTTGCCATCACGGTCAAAATTCTGGGTTCGTCAGACAGATCGACATCCCCGAAGTCTATCCGCGGTCGGTCAAATACCAGGGCCGCTGCTACTTTTCCCTGAACCCGTACAATCTTCTCGGGTGATTCACCATTCTTTGACTCGTATGCAACAAGCACCTTCGTCTCGTAATCTCCGATCTTACTGCCGAAGTTTACGTTGCCGGTGATCGTTCGGTCAGCACCCGGTTCGAGGGTTTCGGAACCCTCGATTCTCACATTCGTGCAAGAGCACGACGTTCGTATCCCGCCAATTTTGATTTTCTCGCTGGAATCGTTCCTGACGGTGAACTCGAACTTTCCGACTTCGTTAGTTTTCAGGCGCCCGACCTCGACGGTTTCCGGGGCGGTCAGGGAGGTCGCGGAGGCGATCGAGCGGAAGGCGAAAGCCAGCGCCAGGCAGAGCAGGGTTTTGTGCATTTCAGTTGGTATGTATTTCGTTCACGATTGCGGTGAATGGCCCGGGAGTGAGGCCGACGGGTGAAGGCGGCACGCCCGCCCGGGGGAGGCCGATCCCGGACTGGGTGGTGGCTAGGGCCAGCATTTCGATGAACCGGGTTTTCGCGGAGTGCGGATCCTTTTTGAATGCCGCCCACTCCGTTTCATCGAGCCGCACTGTGGTTCCTGTGAAATCTCGCATGTCCACCGTGCGGTCGCATTCCGGCAAAGCCGAACCCAGAATGGGGGCCACCAAGGCGAGAGCGGGCTTCCGATCTGGTTTCGCGCCTCGGGCGGCGGCCACGGCGATGCGGGCGCGGCTTCCTTCGGCTAGGAGGATGCAAGGCGTATCGAGACTTTCCATCAGCCTCGCCACGGTGGCGACGGCGTCCTGTTCGTAAACTGGCAAATCGGGCGAGATCGCCTGCCAGGCCCGCTGCGCTAGGGGGCGCAGGATTTTTCGACCGATCAGGGTCAACGGATCGGGCTCCTGCGGAAGATAGACGAGAGTTCCGCGCGGTTCGGCAGCTGCGGGGCGGTAGGTTATGGATTTGGAGGAGTCGGGGTTCGCTCCGGCGACGGAAGCCCATTCGTGGCGCACCGTCCGGTTGCCACTGACCCCGGCACCGGCTCCGACGACCAGGAAGAGAGTGACCGCCGTGACGGCCAGGCTCTTCGTGGCAGGTCCGCAAAACGCTCTGCCTTGATCGGAATGGCGTCGCCCGGTAAAAAAAGTGCGTGTCGCGCAGTGAATGGCGATCAATCCCGCGAACGCCCCGGCGAGAATACGCACGTCACGCACGAACTCGATGGACGAGAAGGCAGAGGATACGGCGAGCGCCGCGAGGCCGGCCAGCACCGGCACTATTTCCTTATCCCCATGGCGGTGAACATATTGAATCGAGTTTGTGGCGAGGAAGATCAGCAGTCCCAGTCCGAGGAGAACCGGCGCCACGCCCCGCTCGGCGGCAAAGGTCAGATAGTCGTTGATCGCGGTCGAATATGAAGCCTTGTGCCACGGCTCCTGATAGTAGTTCGAGAAAGTCTCCCCAAAGTTGCCCGCGCCGACCCCGCCCGGATGGTCGGCGATCATTTCCAATGCGCCCCGCCAGACGAGCAGCCGGTTGCGGATCGAGCCATCCTCGGAGACGGCTCCGACGGAGGAAGCTCGCTCGACTCCCGCCGGGAAGGCGAATACGACAAGTGCGAATACCATGGCAGCGGCTGCCAGCTTCCAACGGTATCCTTTCATCAAAAGAACCAGGACAAGCAAACCGCTGCCAAAGGCGACCCAGCCACCGCGCGAGTAGGTCTTGACCAGCAGCACCATTCCTACCAGAGCGCAAACCAGCAGCAGAGCCCCCGCACAGTTCCAGATGAGTCTGCGACCGCGTCGCAGACTGATGAGCCACATGCCATAGCCAATGGCCAGCAGGATCAGCGGTCCCACCACCGCGGCGGCGATGTTCGGCGTGGCCCAGTGTCCCTGCCAGCGTTCGTTGCCATGATAAACGAAGGTGTTAAAATCGCGGTCGGTTCCGTTGCGAGAGAGCATCGCCGTCACGGGAATGGAGAGGCTAGGCTGAGCCGCCATATTCGTTTCGATACGGATCGAGCGTTTGAGGAAAGCTCCAAAGGGTTCGCCCTTCTTCAAGGCGTCTTCGGAAAAGCGCACCACCAGCTCTTTTGTGCCGTTCTCCGGTTCGCTGACCGTGTAAGTGGCGCTTTCGATTCCCGAAACATCGACAGCGGTTATGGTCCAGGCTCCGTCGGCCGAGAAACGAAATCGTTTCTCGAATGTCCGGTCGGATTTCGTCCCATATTCGAGCGATCCCAGGAACAAGCGGCTGGGTGAGACGCGGACGTAAGGTTTCACCTCACCGGTAATTTGCGCTTGGGCGAGCGCAGTCCCGCTCTGATCGACAACAGAAATCGTCCCGCTGACTCGGCCGACGGTGGAAGTATTCGGCTCGATCAGAAACCGCACCCGGTTCGGGGCCAGTTGCTTGATTTCCCGCTGAATGGATACTCCATCGGCCACCAGATCGATTCCGTCGAGGTTGTGCGGACTCGACACTTCGAGCCGCAGCACGCGGGGATCATTCAGCATCGCGTTCAGCTCCAGATAAGCCGGCGTGATTTCGACTTCACTTGCCTTGACCTGCAAGACGGCCAGAAGGCTGAGCGCAAGAACGAGCGTCAGAATAATGGCAGGGTCCCTTCCCCCGTAGCGCACGCTTCCAGCTTGCCATCCCGCCAACGCGCGCAGCGAGCAACCCACCCGCTTCCGGCACTCCGCGACAAGCTGGAAGCTTATCCTACGCAAACCCGCCATCCCGCCGCCTTCCCCGTAGCGCACGCTTCCAGCTTGCCATCCCGCCAACGCGCGCAGCGAGCAACCCACCCGCCTCCGGCACACCGCGACAAGCTGGAAGCTTATCCTACGCAAACCCGCCATCCCGCCGCCTTCCCCGTAGCGCACGGTTGCCTGCGGCCGTCTTTGCTCTGCTTCGGCTCCAGCTTGCCATCCCGCCAACGCGCGCAGCGAGCAACCCACCCGCCTCCGGCACGCC
>JBGTDO010000082.1:0-19935 GCA_041748235.1 Akkermansiaceae bacterium
TGAGTGGCTGCGGGAGAACGTCCACCAGCACGGCGGCGTTTACAATCCTTCCGATCTCATCAACAAAGCAACCGGTCATCCTCCCGCAACCACGCATTATCTCGAGCATCTCCGCGCCCGTTACCTCTGAATCTATCAGCCACTATGTTTATCGTATTAGAAGGCATTGACGGCACCGGGAAGTCCACCCAGGCCCGCCGCCTCGCCGATCATTTCATCTCCCTCGGCCGCACCGTCGTCCTCTCACGCGAACCCACCGACGGACCATGGGGAGCCAAAGTCCGCCAGTCCGCCGACACGGGACGCCTCTCGCCGGAGGAGGAGCTCCAGTATTTTCTCAATGATCGTCAGCAACACGTTACCGATAAAATCGCTCCTGCTCTAGCCGCTGGCAATGTCGTGATCCTCGATCGTTACTACTTCTCCACAATGGCCTACCAAGGCGCGCGCGGCTTCGACCCTCAGGAAATCCGGGCAAAAAATGAAGCCTTCGCTCCAGCCCCGGATCTACTCCTGATCCTTGATCTTGATGTTGATACCGCACTGAAACGCATCGGCACTCGCGGCGGTCCCGCCAACGAATTCGAACAACGCGCCAGCCTCACCCGCTGCCGGGAAATCTTTCTCTCACTCGCCGACGAGCCTTTCGCAAAAATCATCTCCAGCAGCTCCACTCCTGACGAAGTAAGCGCCGACATCCTTGCCGCTCTTCCGGCTGACTGGCTTTAACCCAATTTCTTTTAGGTTGAAACGCGTCATCATCTTTCTGCTGCTCGCGCTGACCGCGTTTTTTAGCTGGTACTTCATCCCGGGCACGTCGCTAGACCGCGCAGCCTTTACCTTAACATCCCGCTCGTTTGCCACGCCCCCGTTCCTCATCACCGGAGAAGGCACCCATGCGCAGCCACTGACGCTCCGAACCCATACAAGCTCTGCGACCCATATCCCACAGAAGCTGCCTGCCGTCGTCTCGATTGGAGATGATCCAGAGGGATTTTTCCAGGCCTCACCTCCTTCGCCTGTCGATTTCGCGATCATCCTCAGCAACCTGCGCCGTCTCGGGCGGGACCGGATCGCCCTCGCCACCCCGCTCTCCTGGACCGAAGCCGACGCCATCGCCCTAACCGCGCTCGACCAACAGCTCGACGGAATGGCATCCATCATCACCTCCAGCCCCCTCTCACGCAGTCCCGTCCCCTCCCCGCTCCCGCCCGCCTTCCGCCGCGCCTCGATCCCTCTAACAGGCGTCTATGGCGAAATCTCACAGCTGCCAATCGTCAACCGCGTCTCGATACCGGACATTGTCATGGGGAATCGCAAATCACTGGCCGGCTTCACCATCCTCGAGTCAGAGCCGACCACAGCGCGGCCCCATCTCCTTGCCCGTTGGGACGACCGAATCGTTCTGTCATTTCACCTCCTCGCAGCCCTCAGCCATTTCGAAGTCTCACCGGAAAACATCAGGATTCGCCTCGGCGAGTTCGTCGCCCTCAGCGAGCAAGGCCCATACATTCCGATCGACTCCTATGGCCGCCTTAGTGTGGCCGCTCCGCCCATTCCGGATGCACAAGCCGTCCCCGCTCCCGAGCTCCTCGATGCGCCCGATGACTTTTTTTCAAAAACCACCTTCTCCCCCGTCCTCATCCGCAACGATCTCTCCTCAGCCGATGCCACCACCACAGCTTTTTCCAACTCTCTGGTAGGCACCTTGGTAGCCCTCACGGATCCAAATTTCAGCTCGGCGTCCCGCAGCTTTTCCCGCCTCCCAACAGCAGCCGAGCTTGCGACACTTGGGGCGCTCGCCCTGCTCTTCGGCGCATTGGTTTATCATCCGTTGATCAAGAGCAAGTTCGGCTACCTCCTCATCATCGGAGTGATTCTCGCCATTCACTTCGTCCTCGTCCCCGCCACCGGCACATGGCTACCCACGCTTTCCGCGTTGGCCGTTGCCGTTGCATCCATGCTAATCACCTTTCTCACCAAACCGCCATATCCCACACCCGCCGCAGCTCAAGCGGGCACCCCTCCAATTCCTCGCATCCCTTCCAAGGCTACCATTTCTTCCATTCCCAGGACGCCAGCCTTTCCTCAGATCCCTTTCATCCTACCGGACGCGGCCTCGGCAACCGATCCGGCTCCCGTGGAAGCACCTGCTCCCGGCGAGAATGCCATGACGAAATCGGCCGCAGAAGCCGCTCAAAAAAAACCTACTCCCCGCACACCCCAGCGCTAAAGTCCCCGCACCGTCACGGCCCGCTTTCCATTTACATGAACCCCACCGACAAAGCCAACGCTCTAATTGAAGCCCTTCCCTACCTCCAGGATTTCCGCTCAAAAACCATCCTCATCAAGATGGGTGGATCCGCCATGGAGGATCCGGAGCTCGTCGCCCAGGTCATGCGGGACATTGTCTTCCTAGAAGTCGCGGGCATCAATCCGATCGTCGTCCACGGCGGCGGTAAGGCCATCTCGGCAGCCATGGAAAAATCCGGCCTCAAAGCAAACTTCATCAATGGCTTCCGCGTCACCACCGAGGCTGCCATCGAAATCGTCTCCCGAGTCCTTTCCAATGAGATCAATCCGGGCCTCGTGCGTATGATACGGAACTTCGGCGGCAAGGCCATCGGCATCCCCGGCACCGACGTTTTCCTGGGTGAAAAACTCAGATCCACCGATGCCGAGGGCAGGTCCGTTGACCTCGGTCGCGTCGGCGAAGTCGTGGGCTGCCAGACCGCAAACATGGACACCGCCCACAAAGCCGGCATTGTCCCCGTGATTTCACCCCTCGCCTCCGAACTCGCCACCGGCAAGCCGCTCAACATCAACGCCGACCTCGCCGCAGCGGCACTGGCGAAGGAACTCCGCGTGGCCAAACTAGTTTATCTATCAGACGTCCCGGGGCTACTCCGCGATCCCAAGGACCCGTCAACTCTGATCAAATCCATCAACCGCGAGCAAGCCGACGCCCTCATCGCCGACGGCACCATCTCTGGCGGAATGATCCCTAAAGTCCGCTCCGCCGTTGATGCGCTTAACGCAGGCGTCCGCAAAGTCCACTTTGTCGACGGCCGCCTCCCCCACGCCCTGCTGTTAGAGATTTTCACCGACGGCGGGATCGGCACCGAGGTGGTGAGATGAAAAGGGGGGCGAGTTTCGGTCGCCACAAGTAGCTGCCGCGTCCCGCAGCAGGCCGTGCAAGCGGCGTCCCGCCGGCTCTACTCTCACCCACAGCCCCAGCACCTCGTCCACCACTCTTGCCAAAAGAATTCCCGACAACTTTCCTATCTACAAACCTTTGACCCGCCTGCACCTCTCCGCTATCCCCCCTCCGTCCATGAACGAGCAAGTCGACACCATCCAAGCCCAAGCCCTCGAACTCATCGCCGCCGCCACCGATGAGCGCAGCCTCGACGACGCCCGCGTCTCCGTCCTCGGCAAAAAAGGCTCACTCAGCCTCGCCGGTGCCGCCATCAAGGATGTTCCCAACGATCAAAAAGCCGCCTTCGGCCAAACCCTCAACGCCGCTCGCACCGCCATCACCTCGGCTCTGGAGGAAAAACAAAAAATTCTGCAGGAAGCCGCCGACCGAGCGGCCCTCTCCGGCATCGATATCACCCTCCCGCCCCGTGCTCTCCCGATAGGTGCCCTTCACCCGCTAACCCAGATCCGCGACGAAGCGATCCAGATCCTCCGGCGCATGGGTTTCGCCCTCGCCGACGGCCCCGAGATCGAAGACGAGTTTCACTGCTTCGACGCCCTGAATACTCCTGCAGATCACCCTGCGAGAAACGAAAAGGACACCTTCTATTTCAACAGTGGAAAGCTCCTCCGCACCCACACCTCCAGTGTCCAGGTCCGCACCATGGAGACGGCCACCCCGCCCATCCGCATCATCGCTCCCGGCTCCGCCTACCGCCGCGATGAGATCGACGCCACCCACCTCTCCGTCTTCAACCAGCTCGAAGGGCTCTACGTCGATTCCGACGTCACCCTCCCCGATCTCAAAGGCACACTCGAATATTTCTTCCGCGAAATGTTCGGCACCACTACCGAGGTCCGCTTCCGCCCCCATTTCTTCCCCTTCACCGAGCCCTCGTTCGAAATAGACGTAAAGCTGCAGCTTAAAGGCCAAGCCCCCCGCTGGATCGAAGTCGCCGGCTGCGGCATGGTCGATCCCGCCGTATTTGAAGCCATCAACTCCACCCGCAAAGACAACTCCCTCGATCCCGTCCAGGTCACCGGCTTCGCCTTCGGCATGGGCCTCGACCGCCTCGCCATGATCCGCTGGGCCATCAAAGACATCCGCCTTCTCATCGAAAACGACACCCGCTTCCTCTCCCAATTCGCTTGAAGAATTGCAACCGCGAAGACGCAAAGGCGCAAAGTTCTGCTTTAATGAAAACGATCGAAGAAACCGCCACCGCTATCGTCGATTCTTGCTTCAAGATTCACAAGGAGTTGGGGCCTGGCTTGTTGGAAAGCGCCTATGAAACCTGTCTTGATTACGAACTGAAGAAGCGGGACTTTATTGTAGAGCGGCAAGTCCCACAGCCCGTCGTCTACGGTGACATAGCCATCGACGCCGGCTATCGGATCGATTTGTTGGTCGGCGGCGCGATATTCATCGAACTCAAAGCCGTCGAACAACTCGCTCCCATCCATACCGCACAGCTCCTAACCTACCTGAAGCTCTCGAAATTGACGCTGTGGTTCCTCATCAATTTCAACACCCCACTCATCAAACAGGGTATCAAACGGATCGCGAACAACCACCCCTAACAAGTAATCCTTATAAGCCACAACCCCAGCCTTCGCGCCTTGGCGTCTTGGCGGTTCAAATTTCTTCTTCCCATGAATATCTCCCTAAACTGGCTTTCCACCCATCTCGATCTCTCCGGAAAACCCATCGCCGAAATCTCCGACCTCTTCACCTTCGCCGGCGTCGAAGTCGAAGGCATCGTCACCAAAGGCATTTCCTCGGAAAAAATCGTCGTCGCGGAAATCAAAGAAGCCGTCCAGCACCCGAACGCCGACCGATTGAAAGTCACTCAAGTCGATTGTGGCGAAGGAAATCTCCGCCAGATCGTCTGCGGTGCACAGAACTACAAAGTTGGCGACAAGGTTCCATGCGCTCTCCCCGGTGCCGCCCTTCCCGGCGGCTTCACCATCGGCGAAACAGTCATGCGCAAAGTCGAGTCGAGAGGCATGCTTTGCGCTGCGGACGAGATTGGATTGCCCAAAGGAGAAGACGGACTCCTCATCCTCCCGCAGGATTCAGTTGTCGGCACACCCGTGAAGACGTTGTTTGACTCCGACGTCTTGTTAGAACTCGAGGTCACGCCGAACCGCCCCGACCTCCTCTCTCACTCCGGAATGGCCCGCGAGCTTGCCACGCTCCTGAAGACGCCACTCATCTCGAAAGCCCCCCCCACCCCAGTCACACAAGAAGCCTCGCCCGACTTCATTAAGCTCGAAGCGCCCGAATCCTGCCCCTTTTACACCGCCACCCGTATCCAAGGCGTCACCGTCACCGAATCCCCCGCTTGGCTCAAGGAGCGCCTCACGTCAATCGGCCTCCGCCCGATCAACAATATCGTCGATATTACGAACTTCGTCCTCCACGAAACCGGACAACCGCTACATGCCTTCGATGAGGCAAAGGTCAGCGGCGCGCTTGTCATCCGCCAAGCCAAAGAAGGAGAAACATTCACCGCCCTAGACGAATCCGTTCACATCCTCACCACAGGCGACCTCCTAATATCCGACGAGTCAGGAGCGGCCCTGGCCCTGGCTGGGGTCACGGGCGGCCTCAACAGCGGCGTCACCGAATCCACCACTTCGATTCTACTGGAGTCGGCCTATTTCACTCCTACCAACATTCGCCGCACCTCCCGCCGCACCTCCCTCTCGTCCGACTCCTCCTACCGCTTCGAGCGCGGAGTCGATCCGCAAGGCGTCGCAGCAGCGGCTGCTCTCGCCATCGAGCTAATCGAAGGCAAAGCAGGGACGATTCAATCCACCGGCACCCTCCCCCTTCCACCCGCACCCGTTGCTCTTGATCTCGAAAAGCTTCACCACCTTCTCGGCAATTCAATCGCTACCGACGCTGCGAAAGAAATCCTCACGCGCCTTGGCTTGAGCAAACTTGATGATGGAGCATGGAGAATCCCATCCTTCCGCCAGGACCTCACACGCCACATCGATCTTGTTGAGGAAATCGCCCGCGTCCACGGCCTCGCCAACGTGCCATCCCGCCTCAAAGGCACCTTCGCCCCCACCAGCGATATCGATGCAGCATACGATGCGGACATGATCCTGCGCCGCCGTCTCGCCGCGCTCGGACTCTTCGAGTGCCAGACGATCAAGCTCATCGCCGATTCCCAGCTTCCAGACATCCTGCCGCTCCGCCCACTTCAAGACGGCGATCTGATCCGCGTAAAATCCCCACTCAGCGAGGACCACGCGGTCATGCGTCCCAGCATCATTCCCGGCCTCCTCACCTCCGCCGAACGCAACGCCCGCCAGCAAGCGAAGTCCCTGCGCCTCTTCGAGATGGGCCGTGTCTTCCGCAACGCCGGCGGCGGTAAAGCCCTAGATCAGGAAAGCGACACCCTCGGCATTCTCATTTCTGGAAACGCCAGCCCTTCCTCTTGGACGGCTAAGGATCGCGTGGTGGACCTCTACGATCTAACAGCTATCGTCTCCGCCCTCCTCCCCAACCAAATTATCACTCTCAAGCCCAAGGACCGCGACAACGTCGCCCTCTGCGCCGAAATCAAAGCAGGAGAACAGACCATTGGCGTCTTCGCAAGGATGCTGCCCAAGCGCGAGCGCAAGCTCGATTTTCCCCACCCCGTTTTCCTTGCAGAGTTCGATCTTCCAAAGATCCGCAAGCTCCTCTCCGGACCATCCCACGTCGCAGATCTCCCGCAGTTTCCCGGATCCTCCCGCGACGCCGCGATGGAGCTCCCCATCGACACCCCCAACGCCGCCATTGAGGCCGCCCTCGCCAAAGCCAAAGAACCACTCCTCGTTTCCTATGAGTGCTTCGACCTCTTCACCGATCCAACAGGTGAAAAAATCCCCGCCGACCG
Organism: Akkermansiaceae bacterium; assembly: GCA_041748235.1. Classification (GTDB taxonomy): domain Bacteria; phylum Verrucomicrobiota; class Verrucomicrobiia; order Verrucomicrobiales; family Akkermansiaceae; genus Luteolibacter. Next base: position 7,095 of record JBGTDO010000082.1, read on the forward strand.
CAAGTCCATCGCCTACCGCTTCCACTACCGCGCGGCGGACAGGACACTTACCGCTCGAGAAGTCGATTCCGCCCATCAGATCATACGCTCAATTCTTGAGAAACTGGATGGCTTGAAATTCAGATGATTTCCGGCTGTAGTTTTGAGTGTGTCCGCAATGCGGTCCGCTACAAGTGGCCAGCTTCGCAAAAGTTGCGGGTTGCAATAAAGTCGCAACTAATGTAACCATTTTGGGAAGTGAAACCGGAAAAAAAGCAGACGAGTGTGTGCCAAGCGACAGCGCCGCAATTGCCCACACGAATCATCTTGCGGCCCTGCAAGAGCGATTACTCGACCTTTGCTCGCAGGACAGCTCTATCGCTGGGCTTGGATCCCGAGAAAGAAGCATTGCGGAAACCGGATGCCTACTTGCTATCTCTGATGAACATGGGTTCCTGAGAACCTCCAGTATATCGTGGGAGGAGTATTTAGCTACGAGAGAGAAGAACTGGCATGGGTCAGAGCATGTCGTAGAGGCCACTCTGGATTCCAGTTTGGTCGTAAAAATGACCATCCCGCCGGCTTACGGACTTACCCCGTTCCTCAACCGGATCAAGAATTCCTCCGCCGATCCTGCTTCGGATCTCGACTCCTTTCGAGAAGCCATCGAGTTTCGATCAGCCACTCCTTCGGAGTATCTTGCCCGCTGGATCGCCTGTAACGAAATTTTCGGAGACGACGTCCGCGTCGTCTCTGTGATCCAATGGAAATGTGGTGCGGTCTCCCTTTGCATCACCCAGCCCCAGTATTCCGGTATTCCCGCCGACGACCGGGATATCATCCGCTATTTCACAGCTGCGGGGTGGAAGCTCCTGAACGATCCCTCAGGCCACATCGTTTTCTACCACTATGCCTATCAGATTATGGCCATCGATGCCGTGGGTCGCAACTGCTTCATCGACTCCCAAGGCATCCAGCCTTTTGACGTGATCTTATGCTCCCCCGATCAAGACATCGAAAGATACTTGCCGATCCACTAGTTTTGACCGGTAACCCATTTACCAAAGCTGCTCAAATCATCCAACTGACAGCCGGGAGCGCCAGAGGGCCAGGTCCGTGAGGTCGCGGCAATGCAGGGCAGCGAGGCAGGCCATTGGTGGGATTGCGGGAAGATGCGCCAACGACCAGGCATAGGCGGCGTGTTCGAGGCACTCTGCGGAATCGCCGGCCCGGAGACTGGCGGCGGCGACAATGGCGTGCTGGCAGGCGGCGCCATGGGCGGCGGCGGCTTTACTTAGATCGCAGCCGCAGCGGGGACAGATCGGAGCCGCCTCGCGGTAGGGATCGGTTTTTTTGCAAACCGGGCAGCGTTGCAGGGTGCTGGTAAATGGGGCGGGCATGGGCGCGGATATCAATCCTCAAGGTAGAAGAGCAGATCGGAGAGACTGTCGAGCGAGCCCCCGAGACCGGGCCAGTCGCTGGCGGCGATCGCGTGGCGCGTTTTCTCCAGCAGTTCGTTGATTTCGGCTGCGTCCTCGGGGGAGATTTCCTTTGCAAGCAGGGCTTCCGCCTTGTGACGGAGTTGTTTTGCGGTTTTGAGAAGCTCATCGGAGTCCGACGCAGCGGCACCTGTCTGCGGGATGAAGGTTTCAGTGCGACCGGAGTTATCCTCGCTGAAATCTTCGTCGTCGTCCTCGTATTCGTCATCATCCTCTGCAGAACTGGTGAGGAGATCGGAGATGCGTCGCCGGGAGGCTTCCAGATCAACCGGGGCGGCGAGGTTGTGTGTGTCCAGTGTGACAGTCTTGCTGAGGCCGGTGTGCTTTTCCGTGGCGGTGACCTGGAGCATGCCGCTGAGGTCGAGGCCGAAGGTGATGACGATGGGCGAACCGGCGGGTGCTTTAGGATCGAGTCCCTCAATCAGGAATTCTCCGACTTGGCTGTTAAGTTCGGGCTCGCGGTGTTCCCCCTGGTAGGCGGTGATCTCCACGGATTCCTGGCCGGCGAAGTGGGTGAAAAACACCTCGGACTTGGTCACGGGCAGCGGACTGTTGCGGGGGATGAGCGGAACACAGACGAGCTCGGGCGACCCATATACGCTACCATACTCCAAGGTGCCGGTGCTGAAGGTGTGGGGGGTGATGTCCACTAGGATCGAATCGGTCTTGTGCCCGGCGAGATTGGCTCCCTGAACGGCGGCTCCCATGGCGACGATGAGGTCGGGGTTGATTTCCCAACGGGGTTCGAGGCGAAGCCGCTCACGAAGCCGCTGCTGGACGAGCGGAGTGCGGGTGGAGCCGCCGACCATCATGATCTTGCCGATTTGGGAGGCGGAGAGGCCGGCGTCGTTGAGGGCTTGGCCGACGCAGGTAATGGTTTTGGAAATGAGCGACTCGATGAGATTCTCGTAAAACTGGCGCTCGATTTCGAGATCTAGGTGTAGATCGCCGGAAAGGTATTCCTCGCGAACCTGTGTGAATGGTTCGTCGGAGAGGCGGCGTTTGGCGGCCTCCAGGGCGAATCGGAGACGGCGGGAGGTGGCGGGATCCGCCGCTAGGTCGACGCCGTGCCGGGATTGGAAAGTTTCAATGACGTGTCGGACCAGCAGTTCGTCAAAGTCATCGCCGCCGAGCTGGGTGTCACCGTGGCTGGATTTGACCTCGACGATGCCATCCTGAGAAACGACGACGGAGACATCGAAGGTGCCGCCGCCGAGGTCATAGACGATCAGGTTTTCATCGGTGTATTGCTGAGCGCCATATGCGAGAGCCGCCGCAGTGGGTTCGTTGATGATGCGTTTGACATCGAAGCCTGCGAGTTCGCCGGCGGTGCGGGTGGCGAGGCGCTGGCGCTCATTGAAGAAGGCTGGAACGGTGATAACGGCTTCTGTGAGGTTACATCCGAGAGCCTCCTCGGCACCGCGCTTGAGCTCACCCAGGATCAGGGCGGAAATTTCCTCCGGGCTGTAGTCCTTGTCGCCTAGCGGAAGGCGGATGTCCTCGCCCATATGGCGTTTCACGGAAAAAATGGTGGCGTCAAGCGCCGCGATCGCCTGATTGCGAGCGGGGTTGCCGACGATGAGGCGGCCGGTGGGATCAAGACCCACGCATGACGGCATGGAGGGGCCGCCCTGGATGTCGATGACGCGAATCGCGCCGTCGATAAAGGCGGCGATGGAGCTGTTTGTGGTGCCTAGGTCGATGCCTACGATGGGTGCTTTCATGAGAGATTTTAATGTTTTTCAATCACCGGTTTCCGGTGGCGGGATGGCCACGACGACCTGGGCCGGGCGCAACACGCGGGAACCGAGAAGCCAGCCGGGAGCGATTTCCCCGATGACGGTGTGAGGCTCTTTTCCGGGCACGAGCCGGGACTCGACGACGGCCATGCAGGTTGGGTCGAGAGGCTGACCGAGCGCGTGGATGCGCTTGAACCCCTGCTCCTTCAAGATCGTCTGGAGGTGGGAAAGGGTGATATCGAGGGCTGAGCGCTGGTTCTTCCATGCGGTTTTCCACGCGGTGTCGTCGCCGAAGATGCCCCGCCGAGCCGCAGGCATCTGCGCCTGGGCCTCGACAAGTCTTGTGAGACGGTCATGAAAATCGACGAGAAACGAGGCAAGCGGAGCGGGAACGGAATCAGATGGCGGCTGGTTCTCCAACAGCACTCGCTCGCGCTCCCGAAGGCGTTTGAGATCCTCTTGGAAACCAGTGAGCACCGTGTTCCACTGGGAGAAAGCTTCGCTGGTGCGGCGGTTCGATTTGCGGCTTTCCAGAGCGATTGAGGAAAGATCTCCAAAGACGGTAACGAGATCGGGGTTTTCATCCGACTCCTGCTCCTGGTTGATTTCGGAGGGGATGTCATCCATTGAGTCGAGCCAGGACTCGAAATCATCGCGCAGTGTGTCTTTCCAATCGGCAGGAGAGAACGGCTGGTCTTCGGATTCCTCTTCGTCGGATAGCCTTGGCGAATCCTCCTGATGTGACCCGATGGGAGCCGACCCCGAACGCTGGCCGGGGACGAGGGAAAAGTCTTCGGGAGATGATGGAACGGGCATGCTTAGCGCAGGGTGGTGCAATGCCGGAGGAAAGTGCGGAGCTCCTTCCAATTGCGGGCGGTATGCGGGCGAATTTGCTCCCGCTCGATCAGGAGTGCGACCGGGGAAGCAGGCGACTCGGCACTTTCAAAAAACCACCAGCGGCAGCGGGCATCGATGTCGCGGATGCTTTGGTAAGCTGCCTGGACGCGGCCAAAGCCAACCGGGTCGGTATCCGGCGAGTGCCTTCGAAGTTGCGCGAGATAGGCGCGGCGGATCGCCTCGTCATCTGCATCGTCGGGGACATTCAGAATGAGATAGGGGTTCATGGCTTTAGCTGCTCCTTAAACAGCGATTCTAAGTCCAATTGGTTCGGATCTGACTCAGTTTTTTTCAGTGAGGGTTTCCCCGGTGTGGCAAATCCGGGACCGGAATCTTGGGGACGGCCCGCGCCTGCGTCTAGCAAACCGGCAATAGCGGCGCGTAATTCCTCGGAACTCATCTTTGCCGCGGCTCGATCAAGTGCCGCCAACTCTTCCTTCGCATAGTCATTATCGTCGTATCCATCCTCATCATCATACTCGCCGCCAGTTCCGTAAGGATCATAGTCGAGATCTAGCTTGGCAGATTTTGCTTCGCGGCGCCCTCGGCGCTCCGCCAGACGTTTCCTTTCTTTTTCTAACAACATCAGCAGCCGCAGGGTGTCGGGATTCTGCGAGGCGCGGATTTCATCCATGATATTATCCAAATCCTCTGCGGGACGATCCGGTAGCCAAGGAAACATGTAGAGAGCACAGAGACAACGGATGAAAGGATCGGAGGGGACGCTGGCGAACCACTTCTCAATAAGGGGTGAGACAAGCCCAAGACTCGGGATTCTGCTGCTGAAAATTTTTATGAGAAGAGTGATGAGATCCTTTTGTTCCGTAACGAAGTCGCAGAGCAGCTCCCGATGCTCTGCGAAGATCCACCGAGCCGCGTTCTTTGCGGAGTCGTAAACGGCACCCTCTTCGGAGGCTTCCACTTCATCGATAACAGCCAGGAAGTCCGCAAGTGACTGCGGGGCCGGGCGGACCGGGAGCATCTTTTCCATTATCTCCGGACTGAAGCTCGTCTGGCGTCTTGCGATGCCCATGTGGCACGCTACCTCGAACTGAAAGGCACCCGGGGACAGCGGCAGAATGGCGGCGGCGAGATCGACCAGCACTTCTTCCTTCGCGCCGTAGCGGGCGGCGAGGACAAGCTTGTTCACGCGCAGGCGCCACAGTGAAAATTTTGGGCAGGCCTGGTTGGCGGAGGCCAGCGATTCGATAAGATCCCAATCTACCTTGGAAGGTTGACGCTTCTTATAAGCCGCCTCCGCAATGCCGAGCCGGGACCGCAGGATGCCACGGGCGATGCGGGGATCGATGGAATCGAGCTTCGCCGCCCTCTCGAAATTTCGAAGCGCCTTGGTATGGGAACCACGGCCGATGCAGCAGTCGCCATTGCGGATGAGGACTTCCTTCTCCGCAGGAAACCGCTTGGTCAGATCATCGAGAAAGCGGTGGTAGGCGGAAGTGTCCCTGCCCATGGACAACAGATCGCATAGAGTGAGCCAGGCGTGGAGATGGTCGGGATCGTATTTGATCGCGTGCTCCAGGGCCTTCTTGGCAATGGGCGGGTTGCACAAGTCCGATGGGTCATTTTTAATAGCGGCGATGTAGTTCTCGGCGAGAAGCGTGAAGACCCGGGACCGCATCGCCGGGCTGATCGGCACCACACCGGGCATGTTGTTCAGCCGGTGAAGCGCACCATGGAAATGTTCGTGGGCATCACAGGGATAGCCCGCGAAGTCCATGGTGAAATACGCTTGATCCAGAGCCGCGCGCGCGATCGTGTATGCCTTGGAAGAAACGTGGGCGAGCATGGCGTCGCAGAAAGTGCTGCTATGGAAACTCTCGCGGGCGAATTCACGCGTTAGAAACCGGGTCAGATCCGGCTTGAATCCGCGGGCTCCCCAGCGCATCAAATTTGGTATTTTTTTCGCAAGGACGGTGAACGCTTTCGCCCGCTGGTTTTTTCGCCACAGCGGCTCGGCCACAAGAAGTGGCTCTGCTAATCCGGGATGCCCTGCCCAGGCGCAGATCGCACGCACGGTGCGGGGGGCGGCGCGCCGGGGAATCGCAGGGGCGTTACAGATCGTCAGCAGCGCGGGTATCGAGGCCTGCAAAAGCGAATTCTCTGGAACCCTCAGAAAACAATCCGCAGCGCGGGCGTGATTACCCGTTTCGAGAGCCGTCATACCCTTAAAGAAAAGCACCCAGTGACTGAAGGGCGATGAACGGGGGACGGATCGGAGCAATGGCGTGGTCCGCTCGGAGGCCGCCGCGCCGTAGCCAAGTTCCAGCGCGCTGAGTATGGCTGCCGCATCCGGGTGACCGGGATGCTCTGGTGATTCAGCACCAAGAATCATTTCATCAGCGGCCCGTATTGCCGCATCGGGCTGGGTCGTGGTCGCTAGCCGTCGGGCGGCCAACGAAACCATGGCCGACCATGCGTCACCGCTTGTTTTGCTTTTTGTCGTAGCTGTAAGGTCGAGGTTGTAGGAGGCTGGCGCGATGGTTTTCAAGTAGGCGGTAACCTGGTTCGCCTCGCTCACGAGTCCCTTGGACATCATGTCATTGATGAGTCCGAGATTTGCTTCAATCAGCAGTGGAAGAGCGCGTGTGGGTTGCGTTTTGTTCAATGCCTTGAAGGCATCCCTCGCCTTGCGAAATTTCCCGCTCCGCAGAAATTCGAGCCCGGATTGTTCGAGAGCGAGATCAGCGGTCGTCGGCAGTTCTTCTGGCATGGAAAAAATTTTCGTTGGTTGCCTTCGGCAGCGGAGACTCGCGGATCATGCTTTGCGGGTCGAGCTCCGCAACAAGTTTGTTCCGACCCAAAACAAGCTCAAGCCTGAACTATCAAAAATCTCTCTCACCTCGCACGAGACAGGCAAAGCCCGCGTAATCTTCAGCCATGCAGTTCCGGCGTTCTCTCCCTCAGCGCTCAAATTCCTCCTGTATCCTGGATGTAAATGACCCCAGCGCCTCCGGTTCCTCGTCTCCTGCACAGGAGACCAGCACCATCTCGTCGTTCTGAATCACGAAGACCGCCTCCTGGCCCCATTCCCGTCCCAGCTCGACCGCCTCCTCGCGGCCACACAGGATCCCGAAGCCCGGTTCGGAGTGATCCGACTCCGGATCAAAACCCGTGACCGGGAAGTGCTCCAGCCCCCGCTCCTGAAGTTCCTCGCTGAACCGCTTCGTCCGTACAGCGTTTTCTTCCGCCGGGATCCTCCCTCCATTGGGATTCCAAACCGTCATTACGGAGAAACTTTCCGGGATTCCTTCAGAAGGAGCAGTCAGGCGAAATCTGGCTTTTTTATAAGCGGGATCCATGCGGAACTGGAGCACTGCTGGGCAGATCTTCAAGCTCGGTAACGAGTCGGCCAAGAAATCCACACGTGACATCCGCCCGTATCGGGTACAGCCTTTCACCCAGCCTAACTTTTTTGGACCCATGGAAAACTCTCTCCACAACATCGGCAGCAGCCTATCCCAGAATCCCGAGCTGGGAAAACTCTCCCGCCGCGGATTCATGCTTGCCACCGCCACCACGCTCGCCAGTTGCAAGGCAGCTTCCCCGATCGCTGCCAGTGGAGGAAATTCCGTGGTTAAAACCACTTCCAATACAAGCTACCGCACCCCTTCATTACAAGGACCGGTGCCGCGCAATAACGCCGGCAGCCACTCGAACAGCTTTTCCAAAGATGCGGGTGTCACCTTCTCCCGCGTCATGGTCTCCGGCAATTACATCGCCCTGACCTTCGACGATGGCCCGCACCCGCAGAACACCCCGCGGCTCCTAGACATCCTAGCCAAGCGCAACATCAAAGCAACCTTCTACGTGATCGGCCGTAGCGTCGACCTCCACCCGGGCGTCCTCCGTAGGACCGTTGCCGAAGGCCATGAAATCGGCAACCACTCCCAGACCCACCGCCTGCTTTCCAAGCTTGGAGATACGGAGCTGCGCCAGGAAATGCAGCGCTGTCAGGACGCCATCGGCCGCGCCGCCGGGGTCCGCCCCCGCACCATGCGCCCTCCTTACGGCGGACTGCTCCAGCGTCAGCGCGAGTTGGTCCTCAACGAGTTCGGTTACCCAACCATCCTCTGGTCGGTCGATCCTTTGGACTGGAAACGCCCGGGGCCCTCGGTCGTCACCTCCCGCATTCTTTCCGCCACCAACGCCGGTGGCATCGTCCTCGCTCACGATCTTCACTCCCAGACGGTGGACGCCATGTCCGCCACGTGCGACGGCCTGCTCAAGCGCGGCTTCAAATTCGTCACCGTCTCCCAGCTGATCGCAATGAAGACGGATAGCGCCGCACAGGCATCCGTGCAGTGAGTGACGCGCCTCCCCCCTCCCCGTCCCTCCTGTGAGCCAGCCAAATTTCGGCGAGCGCTACTTTGCCACCCGTGAACGCATTTCCGATGTCGTCAACGGTGTCCGCAGTTTGGCCGTCGACACGCAGACGGAACTCGAAGACTCACTCTCATTTTCCGCCTTCGAGAAGGATCTTGGCGCGCCTTTCCTCTTCGTCATCTGTGGTGAGATAAACGCAGGAAAATCCACCCTGATCAACGGCCTCTTCGCCCGCGACCTCTGCAAGGTCAACATCCTCCCCGAAACCGACCGCGTGATCTGGTACCGCTACGGCGCTCCACCACGTGATGTGGACACCTCCCCTTCTCTCCAAGAGCGCTTCCGCCCGATCGAATTCCTGCGAGACTTCAATCTCGTCGATACCCCAGGCACCAATTCCACCGTCGAAGGTCATCAGGAGATCACCGAGCGCTTCCTTCCCCTCGCTGATCTGATCCTCTTCGTTTTCCCGGTCGCCAATCCCTGGGGTGCAGCCACTTGGAACCTCATTTCCCGCCTGCCCGTCGAATGCCACGACCGCATGGCCTTCATCATTCAGCAGGCCGACCAGCGCGCCGCAGCCGATGTCGAAATCATCATCGAACACGTGGCCGATCTCTCCACCAAACGCATCGGCGTGGTGCCCGAGATTTTTGCAGTCTCAGGAAAAAAAGCCTTCGAAGCCAAAAACGCCGTCCCCTTTTCCGATCGCGCCTATCGCGCCACCGGCTTCCCTGCGCTTGACGAGTTCATCTCCCGGCACGTCTGCGATTCCCCCGAGCGCCGTGCGACTCTTCAGAGGTGGCGTTCTCATGCGTCGTCGGCACTTCGGGAAATCGAAGAACGTATCGAGGACCAAACGCGCGCCTTGGGCAACCAGAACAAATTTTTGGAATCTCTTGAAGGTGAGATCGATGCCATGCGCGAGCGCCTAGTCGAGCGTCTCCCGCGGCACCTCGCCGCAGTTGCGGAAGTCTTTGAAACCGAGGCAATCTGGGTCACCCGCTCCCTACGGAAATGGCTCGGCTTGGTGCGCTCCGTTTTCCGCATCTTCGCCGGCGACCGCACCGGCAGCCATACCGAAGCCCTCTTCATCGACCGCCTCCGCACTGCGGTCGAGGTAGTTGCTGAAAGTGACGGCAAAGATGTCGTCGCCGCCTGCCGCAGCCACTGGGACCAACTTGGCGAACGCGTGCAGGAGGCCATCGGCACCAAGATCGATGACAGCGAGCCCATCGACGAAAAGCTCGAGCAAGCGCGCCGCCGCTTCGTCAACCGCATCAGCCGCGCCGCCCGCCAGGCGATTGGAAACCTCCACGTCCGCAAAGAGCTCGAGCGGGAGCTCCGCCGCCGCAACCTTGCACTCCGCTCCTTCATTGCCACCACAATGATCTTCCTGATTTTGGGAGCCATCAGCGGCATCCTCGAACTCCCCTGGCTGCCGCTCATCTTCTGTGGAATTGCCTTCCTGTTTCTCCTCGGCGGCACCGCGATCGCCATCGTCACCCGCACCCGCATCAGCCGCGAGTTCCAAAGCTCGCTTCTCAATACCTGCGGCAGCTTCGCGGAAACCCTCCGGCACGATTACGAGGACGGCCTGCGTATCTTTTTCCACGACTACACCACCTGCCTCAGCTCGATCCACAAGCATCTCGCCAAGGAAAAGCTAGCCATCGCGCCCAAACTCGCCCGCTGGCACGACCTATTCCTCACCCTGAAATCCATCGAGCAAGACATCTAGCGGTCAGCGCCGCCCCATGGTACCTGGCCCTTCTGAAACGGCTCCGATGGCTAGCAAAAGTAAGGCGGCTCAAGGGACACCTGCACTCCGGACAAAACCTGAAACGGCCATCTGCGCTCTATGCCAGCTCTGGCCGCCGCATGTTCCGGTGCACCCACACGCTCTGGATCAGCCCAAGGAGGAACATACAGATCACCACAAAGGTTCCTGAGTAGCTGATCAGCGGCAGCGGAATCCCGGTGATCGGCATCAGCAGCACGCACATGCCGACACTCTCGAAAATGTGGGCGAAAAACAGCGCCACGATCATGCAGACGATCAACCTCCCCGCCACATCGCGGCTGTAAAAGGCTATGAAGACCCCTTGGATCAACAAGAGCGCGAACCCTCCCAGCAGCAACAGCACCCCCCGGAAGCCGAGCTCCTCTGCGATCACTGCGAAAATGAAGTCGTTGTGAGCGGTGAGGTGGGGAATGAAACGTTTATCATGAAGCGAGCCTTTTTCCGCAGTCGCCATCCAGCCGACACCTTTCCAGCCTGCTTTTCCCACTGCAACGGACACGTGGTGAGGAGCATAGCCATCGCCACGGATATCCACCTCCTGCCCCTGCAGCATCCGCAGCCACAGATCGATCCGGTCCGGCCCCCGCTCGGAAACCAGAGGCAGGATCACGAAGTAAAGCACCGGCAGAATCCCGGCGGACACAAAGGCGATAAAGCTGAGAAAGCGAAACGGAATCCCGGCAACCAGAAGAGATACCAGCACCACCGGAATCCACACCAGCGCCGAGCCCATGTCCCCCATGATCATCACCATCACAAACGGAACTGCCGAAACCACACCGATCACACCGATGCGTATGAAAGGATTGCCCAGGGATGAGTGGATCTTCGGCAAGTCCTGCATCAGCCACGCGATCATGATGATCCCGGAGGTCACCCCCAGTTGGACCGGTTGAAAGCTCAAGCCGCTAAGTTCCAAGCGGTGCACCTGGTCATCCGCCTGCATCGCCAGCGCCATCAAACCTAGGCTCGCCACATACAGCGGTATCCCTAGCCACCGGATCCAGCGGTAGTCGATCAGAGCTGCCACAAAATAGGCAACACTGCCGACGACGATCCAGTTCTTCTGCATCCATGCGTAGTAGGCACCCGCCGAGCCGAATTGCTCGCGGGTCTCGGAATTGACCGGCAAATGCCGCGCCGCGCTCTCAATCATGAAGATGCCAAAGATCAGGAGCGCGTACATGACCAGCACCATCACCCAGTTCATTCCCAGAATTTTCCGTAAAAAAGGCGTCATCTTCCGCTAAAGCCCGAGAACATATCCGACCGGGTTTCCTTGGCAAGCCGCCATCCCCGCAATCATCCGGTCGGCAACGGACTAGAATGGATTGGCGATGTCTCGATTGACATCAAACCCACACCCGCAGATCCCGCAGGCTCCACAGCACCCCCTTCGCCGCCGCGGCACCGCCCCGCAGCCGCCGCGCCCCGTCCTTCCTCCTCTCCGAGAACCTTTCCCGCGCCCCGGCGAATGCCTCGTTCACGAACTCCTTGCTTCCGATCACTGCGCCGTCGGTAAAATATCTCACCCGGCACAGCAGCATCGTCGCCATCCCCAGATCCGGTAGAACCGTTTCGTTCTCCTTCGACGCCAGCATCTCCGCCTCATTCTTCGCCACATGCCCGGGCGGACGGACCTCCGCCCGGCAGCTTTTCCTACCCAAGGCCATCCCCATCGTCCGCCGGTAGATCCGCGAACCCTCCTTCCACCGCCCCGCCTCGAAGCCCGCTCCGCGATCACTCATGCACGCTAGCACAATCCCCTCCCGCGCCTTCTTCCCGTTCCCCCTCGATTCCCCGCCCACCGCCTCGCCGTAGCTGCTCCAGCGGTAATCCGCCGGATCCTCCACCATACCGGCCCGCACCGGATTGAGATCGATATACGCCGACATCGTCCGCGCCGCCACCCCGCTGTCCACGATAACACTCTTAAACCGCTGCTCCCACAGGCTTCCGGTCCGCTTATGCCGCCCGTTGAACCACTGCGTGAAACGCTGCATCAGCCCCTTCATGAACTGCCCCAGATCGTGCATCCGGTAAGTGAAGCGACCTCTGATCTCCTCCACCCGCTCCGGATTCCCGCCCTCCACGCCACCCTCCCGCCGCGCCTCCTCAAGCCGCCCGGCCACATCCGCCACGAACGCCTCCTCATCTAGCACCGAGAGCCTTTTCAGAAACTCCCCGTCCGACAACGCCTTCCCCAGCATCGGCGGCACCTCCAGCAGAATGTTGACGTGGTTGCACATCAGGCAGTACGACAGCACCCGGCAGCCACTGAAGTTCTCCATCATCCGCATCAGCGTCCTCAACCGCTCCTTCTCCTCCGCCCCAAACGCGAACCGCCGCTCCACCACCCGGCTCACACAGTGGTAGATCGCCGACTTCTCCAGTGAATCCTTCCAAGGGACGATCCAGCGCGCTTGTCTCATGCTCCCCTTTTCTAGCTCCGTCCTCAGAAATGGCAAGAGCTCTCTCCACAAAAGATCCGTCCCTTTTTATGCGATGCCGCAGGCCGGGGTGCGTAGCTTCTTCGGGAGGGCGGTGGGCGGCGGGCCGGGAGGCGGAGCGGAACCGGG
>JBGTDO010000083.1:0-4961 GCA_041748235.1 Akkermansiaceae bacterium
GTAAGCGTCATGCCGAGCACCTCTGGCGAGCCGCGTCGTAGATGTCATAGCGTAGGGTCTATGACCTCTATGATCGAAGACGGAACATTGCTGAGAACCGATGCGCGGGGGCGGGTGCGGACCCCGCCGGAGCGACGCGATGTGCTGCTGGACGAGTTCGAACGCAGCGGGCTGAGCGCGGCAAAGTTTGCGGAGCTGATAGGGGTGAAGTATCAGACCTTCGCGAGTTGGCGCCAGAAGCGTCGGCGTCAGCAGAAGACGGCCGATCCTGATTGCCCGGCGAGCCCGCGCTGGCTCGAGGCAGTGGTCGAGGATCGGATGGAGTCTTCCCGGCGAGAGGCGGGGTTGAAGGTGGAACTGCCCGGTGGGGCACGCCTGCTGATCGAGGATCGCGAGCAAGCGATGCTGGCCGCGCAGTTGCTGGCGGCGCTGGGAGGTCGGGCGTGCTGAGTTTTTCGGGCAGTCTGCGGGTGATGGTGGCCTTGGAGCCGTGCGATCTGCGCAAGAGCTTCAACGGGCTGCATGCGCTGGTGAGCGAACGTTTGAAGGAAGATCCGCGCGGGGGCGGCCTGTTTGTCTTCACCAACCGGCGGCGCAACCGGCTCAAGATCCTCTACTGGGACGGCACGGGGCTTTGGGTGATGATCAAGAGACTGGAGGAGGGCACCTTCTTCTGGCCGCGGAGCGTGGAGGGCGGAGCGCCCAAGCTGGCGCTGCGGCCGGAGGCGCTGGCCATGTTGACCGACGGCATCGAGCTGCGAGGGGCGAGGATGCGGCCGTGGTACGAGCGGGAGTGAAAAAATAATGCCTAGTCACAAAAAAGACTAGACATTTAGCGCATGCTTCGCGCATGATACGGGGCATTGATGAGCGACGCGCGCGAAGCCGAACTCCTGACTTTCATCGAATCGCAAGGCGAGCAACTGGCCGCCGCCAGGATCCTCAACGAGCGGCAGAGCATCGAGATCAAGCTGTTGCGCCAGAAGATCGACGCGCTGGTCCGGCGGGTCTTCGGTTCGCAGAGCGAGAAGCTCGACCCCGCGCAGTTGCTGCTGCTCTTGCAAGGGCTGGACGAGCCGGGAAAAAGCCCGGAGCCCGTGGTTGCGGAGGCCCCACAGCGCTCGACGGCTCCATCGCCTCCCTCCTCGAATAGGACGCGGGTGCCTCGGCTGCCCGAGCATCTGCCGGTGGTCGAGGAGGTGCTCGAGCCCGAGCCGGTCAAGGGGTGCCCGGAAGCATGGCGCTTGATCGGGGAGGAAGTCAGCGAGCAACTCGACTACGAGCCCGCCCGGTTCCTGCGTCGTCGTTTGGTGCGGCGCAAGTATGTCCGCCGGGGCGAACTCGACACCGTGCCAATCATCGCACCGTTGCCCGAGAGCCTACAGGAACGCTGCCTGGCCGCGCCGGGCCTGATCGCCCAAATCCTGGTGAGCAAATACTGCGATCACCTGCCGCTCTATCGTCAGGAATACATTTACAAAAGCCGCCATGGGGTCTGGCTGCCGCGCCAGACTTTAGCGCGATGGGTGGGACTGGCGGCCGACTGGTTGCAACCCATTTACGAACACATCCGCACCGGGGTGATGGCGGGAGGATATATGCAGGTGGACGAAACGCCGATCAAGTATCTGGCCCCCGGCCACGGGAGGACGAAGCTGGGCTACCTTTGGACCTACAACGATCCCAAGGGAGAAGTCTTCTACGACTGGCAGACCAGCCGCGCGACCACCTGCCTGGACAACGTCATCCCGGCCGACTTCCGCGGCACCTTGCAATGCGATGGCTACAGCGCCTACCGGGCGTTCGCGAAGGACCGGGGCGAGGCCATCCGGCTGGCGGGCTGCTGGGCGCATGTGCGACGAAAATTTTACGAAGCGCGCGAAGAAGCGCCCAAGAACGCCGGCTGGATCCTGCGCCAGATCCAGCATCTCTATGCCGTGGAAGCCGAACTGCGGGAAGGCCGGGCCGGGCCCCGACTGCGCGAAGCCACTCGTGCCTGGAAAAGCCGGCCTGTGCAGGAGCGCCTCCACCGTGCCCTGCTCGCGCTCAAAAGGGTGCGCCGCCATCTGCCGCAAAGCCTGATGGGCCAGGCCATCGATTACGCCCTTGGTCAATGGCCCGCGCTCGGGCCATGGCTCGAAGACGGCCGCCTGGAGATCGACAACAATCTGGTCGAGAACGCCATCCGCCCCACGGCACTGGGCAAGAAGAACTGGCTCTTCATCGGGGAAGCGGCGGTGGGCCAGCGCGGCGCCATCCTCTACACCCTGATCGAGAACTGCCGCCGCCTCGGCCTCGATCCCTACACCTACCTGCGCGACGTGCTCACCCGCCTGCCCCACATGACCAACAGGCAGATCCCGGAAGTCACACCCGCCGCCTGGGCGCGAGCCCGATCCAAGAGCGCCGTATCGGAAGCATCATTAGTGTCGTAGCATCTCCGCTACGACATCTACGCCTCCGGGCGGTCAAGAGGCACTCCGCATGACGCTTACGGTTCTAGAGGAGAAACGATAATCGTTCTCCATTCAGCCGGTGTTATTGTGAACCCACCCGACACAAAGAAAGCGTAGGCCAAGAACGATGCCACGATCAACGAAGTCCAGAAACGCCAAGTCATTCTAATGGGAACCAGAGACAGTTATGGAACTCGATATCGTTTGGGAGGCATTAAGATCCAAGGGTTGGGACCGCTCCTTGGCGAGAAGAACCTTTGACAATCACTCATAGAATTTCTCCCATCTTCTAATCGTCGGATCTGGGGACTGACGAAAGCGTTCAATGGTTCTGAGTGCTTTCTCGTGTTGTGGTCGTAGTTTCAGCACGGCCTTCGCGGCGGCCATCTGAAAGTATGGATTGGGATCACTTAGCGTTTGCGTCAATTTTGGAATTGCATCATCCGCAGCAGGAGAGCCGATATTGCCGAGCGAATCAGCCGCATAAATGCGAAGTTGGGGCGCTTCATCCTGAACGCCAGCAGGCGGTTCCCGCTCGAGAAACTCTGTGATGATCGGAACCGCGGAAGCCGCGCTTTGCCCAGCCCGGCCAAGTGCCTCTATAAGAAACGCCAAAACATCCTCATTCTCGGCATCTTTTCGACGCAAATGTATTACCATCTCAGGGACCGCCTTCGCCACAGCGTCTGGTGCAATATCAGTGAACGCCGCCGCGGACACACGACGCACGCCGGGGTCGTTGTCGCGGAGCCCTTTTTTTAGATACGGCAGCACGAACTCATCCAACAGTGATGGCTGAACCACGCCGATATTTCCAAGGACAGCAATGGAATTGGCCCGGGTAATAAAACTGCGATCATCAGTTTTAGCGATGATAGTGCGGATTGCCGCGACATCATCGGGATGCTCTTTGATGTGCTCCTGGATCGTTCGGAGTTCCTCCACTTCCGCCTGATCGTCTCGCCAGTTCCGCCCACACCCCAAAAGCAACAAGATAGACATAGCGGCGGCGCAAACGAGTAAAATGGAAAGGCGGCGCATTATCATGGAGCTGTGAGAATCTCTCCAGGTTCAACGCCCTCAGTGTCTTTCCAATGGGTTCCTATGTTCCGGAAATAATTCGTCCATACCGTCTTTTGGTGATCCCAAATATCCACAAGTCTCGCGGCTTCAACACCGAGATTAGAGCTGCGCTCACGGGCGTTGTAATCCATCAAATGCACCGTTATACACTGTTGAACTCTGTTCACAACGACCGCCGTTTTTTCTTCTGAACTTCCCCGATTGATGCTTCCGAATGGGGATAGCTGGTAGCCCCAGCATAGAAAAAAGTAGCTTCACGCAAGCAGTGCAATTCCCGATAGGATGCGCTGTAACAGAAGTCCCGAGAATAGCATCCAGCACATTACCAGTCCTGCCATCGCGAGAAGACCGGGCCAAACAACCTGTTCGAGCGTATCGGGACGATTGCTGTAAATGGGATACATCAAAAGCACGCAAAACGTCACTGCGAGCCAGATCGTGACGAGCGAAATACCGTGAAGCCGAATATGGGAGACGCATTTTTTGAATGAATGACGTAAGGCAGTTCGCAACCTCAGCATAATGGTGACCGCGCGGGTTCTCACTGGACCAGCGATATTTTAGCTATGGCATCGGTCGCGGCCATCGATACGGAACCATTGTCACCAGCAGCGGCTTCTTCGAGAGCGGGTATGGCTTCGACAGCCACCGGCCCTAAACTTCCAAGAGCTTGAGCAGATGCCACACGCAATTCGACTTCGGGATCTTTATCGGGATCGCGACGCTTTGTTAGTGCCTCGATCAATGCGGGAACAGCTGGGCGACCCTCGGCTTTCAAATTCCCTAACGCCTCGGCGGCAAACCACGCTACATCCACATTGCCTTCCGATAATGCGCCAATCAAGGCATCTCGTGCAGGAGATGCACTCGGGCCTGCCAGAGCTAATCCCGATGCGGCGGTGCGTCGTATCCCCTGTTCCTTATCCTTCAGTGCCGCAGCTAAAAATGGCACAGATGCCTTTGCTAGTCGCTCATCACGTTGACTCAGGCGACCCAAAAAGGCAAGAGCATTCTCGCGAATTCCGGGATCACTCTCTTGGGTGAACGCAATTAGCCGTTGCATGGTTGCGTCGTCCTCTGGGTTCGCTTCCAGAGTTTTCTCATACTGACGCATCTGGGTGAGTGTGGCCTCCACTTCTGGTCTCACCCGACAGCCCCCGGTTAATAAGGCAATAATCATCGACGCAACAGCAATCCTCATAAACATACTCACTGCACCTTTACATCCGACACTCGTGCCCCTTTGCCCTTCCACACCGTGCCGATATTCTGTAAATAGTTAGTCCATATCTGCAATTGCATCTGATCGCCACCTCCATAGTTACGCGCAATCTCGTTGAATACGTTGGAAGAGCGCTCAGATGCGCTAGTGCTAACAATCACGTCCCAAGGTGTAGCGGCGGGCTTTACTTCCCAGCGTCT
>JBGTDO010000084.1:0-11220 GCA_041748235.1 Akkermansiaceae bacterium
CAACGGCCTTCACCCAAAAAGCAATTTCCTAGCATTATCATGCTGGCCATGGAAACGGCGTTGGAGATTTCCGGGGGACTTGGTTATGCGGACGGGTCTTGGTCTGGAGGTTACCTTTCGGAGACGAAAGAAATCGTATCAACCATTGCTGAAGGAAATGATTGATCCCCTCCCGTTAGGATGTTTCCATTTGCCAGCATCCAAATGTCCTGTGGTCTTTCTGCGGGAAACTCCCATTCGATGTGGCCATCGGCGGCGATGATGGCGATCTTGTTGCCGCCGTAGTCGCTGACAAGGACGCGGCGGCAAAAGGATGGTGCGGGCTTTACTCGGCAACGGGTTTGGCTTTTGCGGACGCATCTCCGAGGTGGTTGCGGTTGTTCTTCATGACCGGCTTCATGGGTGCCTGCCAGCCTGCGGGTGAGCTGATACTGACGACGGGTTTCCCGGTGTTGTCGTGGATGCGGAGGTTGTCCGTGATGGTGCCGTTGCGTGAATGGCGCCAGCAGTGGATTGCGTGGCCAGCGCTTTTGATTACGTTTCCGACGACTTCGTAGCCATCGAGATTAAAATTTGGCTCGATGGCGGTGGAGGCGGTTTCCATGTCGTTGTGATTGCATTTCACGTTCCGCAGATGGCCGCGATACGAGGGGTGGCCGAGCAGGTAGGCGGCTCCTTTGGGGTTAACGGTGCGGGTGCGCTCGATGGTGATGCCCTCGGCATCAAATGATTCACCTGGGTCGGTTTTGCCGCCGGGAAGGAATTTTCCGGAGTGATCTCCGTAGCACATGACGGAGCGCATAGTGTCTGTCATGGTGTTGTCTTCGACGCGGGCGTTGCGGACGCGACCGTGGATGAGGACGCAGGCGTTGATGTCTTTTACGAGGCCGCTTGGCTGGGGGTTGTGGGATGCGTTGAGATCGATGGTGCCTTTGCCGAAGATGCGGACGTTCTCGATGTATTCCGGCTGGCGTCCGTGGCCGATGCGGATGCCGTAGGCCGCGGGCGCATCGTAGCTGACAAACCAGAGGCTGCCTTTGTTGTGGCCGGTTTTATTTCCGACGCGGATTTTCACGCCGTGGCTGAGTTCCTGCCAGTCTCCGGTGATCGGGACTTGTTTGTGGTGGTATGCGAAGAGTTTGCCCACGCCCTACTGAAAGCTATCGGCGCTGCCGTCCTTGCCTTCCCCGTCGATCTGGATGCTGTGTATATTGGAGCCGTAAATCTCAAGCCCTTCGATGGCCGGGGCGCTGAGATCGTGTGCGCCGCCGATTTCAAGGTCGTCGAGTTTCTTGCCTGAGTCCTGATCCGTGGTGATTTCGCCCTCTGGCTCCCGTTTTGTGGAATTGTCCGCGAGCTTGAGTGTGGCAACTTCGCGTAGCTCGATTTCGATTGGCTTGTCGACGTAGAATATGGACTGGTGTTTTCCGAGAGAATGCTGGTGGAGACCGGGAAGAAAAATGAGGCGGTCTCCTGGAGCTGCATTGTCGAGAGCGGCTTGCGGGGATTCACCCGGCTGAATCGGGTGCTCGGCTGCTCGTGCGTTGGTTAGAAGAATGAGCGCGAGAAGGGCTGGGAATTTTGGGAGTATTTTCATGGTTTGATGTGTATGGTTGGTTTCGGTGATTTAAACCTGAGTTGTTGTTAGGTTCTTCGGTGGAGAGAAGGCGACGAACATCAGGATTGAGCCCACCAGTGCCATGCCGGCGGGGAGTAGGAATAGCTGTTGGTAGTCAGTTGTTCCGGCGACTGTGAGCTTGTCTTGGAAAGGGATAAAAATCCATTTTGCCGCAAGGTCTCCAAGCCCGAGGACAAGGAGATTGAAAAGGAGCTGCGCGCTGTTGCGGACGTCTTTGGGAAATGCCGCATCAATGAAGATGTAAAGTGTGGCAAAAAAAAAGGCGTAGCAGATTCCGTGAAGAACCTGCACCGCGATGATGACGGGCTGGTTCTCCGGCATGATGGCGAAGATCCCGAAGCGAACCACATGGCCGAGTATCCCGAGGGTCATCGTCATTTTCCAACCAAGCTTTGCAAGAATCCGACCGAGCATGGTCAAGGTGAGAATTTCCGCGACCTGACCGAGGCTCATAACGGGCATGATCCACTCCGGCTTGATTCCAACGACATCGCTGCCGAGGAAGCCTCCGGCCAGAAGGAAGTAACCATTGTGGATCGTGGAGTCGATGAATGTGACGATGAACAGAACGAGGATGAAGGGTTTCCCAAGGAATTTTACCGCCTTTAGCCATGCAAAATTTTCGTCTCCTGAGTGCGTGGGCTTGGGAGGGGTAGGCGGGAGGCGCAGGCTGAAAAGGGCAAGTGCCAGCGAAGCGGTGCCGGCTACCAAGAAGATGTTCCTGCTCGCCGCGACGGCATCGATTCCTGATTTCCCCTGTAGGACAAAATAAAGAGGCCAAGCGGCCAGGATCCAGCCGATGGTGCCTCCCATACGCACGATACCAAATTCCCGCTGAGCATTTTTGATGTGAGTAAAGGCGATGGTGTTTGAGACCGAGATGGTCGGGACATAGAGCATGGAATGGATCAGCATGAGGGCGAAAAATGCGGGGAAGTCTGTGACCCAGTACATTGCTAGAATGGCGAGACCTCCAACAAGGTGACTGAAGGCCATGAATTTTTCCGCAGAGAAGTAGCGGTCCGCAAGCTGGCTGCTAAACAGAATGCCGACGATGGATGCGATGGCGAAGGCACTTCCTACCCATGTGATCTGCATGGCGGTGAAGCCCAGCCCGTTTTTGCCCATGTATCCCCAGATAAGCGGCACCCAGGAGCCCCAGATGAAGAATTCCAAGATCATCATGACAAAGAGTTTTCGGCCGTGGGGGGATTTCCCGGGTGCATTCATGGGTTTTGAGTAAGGGTGGTTTTGGAGTTTATGCTTATCCTTCGTAAATGGACATTGCCTGATCCGCGCTTGCGCCGTCGTGGATCATCGCCATCAAGGCGGCAACGATTCGCGCAGGATTCGGGTGTTGGTAGATGTTGCGTCCATAGACGAGGCCGTGAGCGCCCTGGGCGAGGAAGCCTGCTGCCTCTGCGAAGACAGTCTCGATCGGTTTTTTCCCACCGCCGCGCACGAGGACTGGGCAGCGAGCAGCAGCGATGACTTCGTGGTAGTCCTCGGCGTGATCGGTAGGGTCTGCTTTGATCACATCGGCACCGAGTTCACGCGCCTGCCGGACGAGAGGGATGATGAGTTTCTTGTTTCCGTCCACTTGGTAGCCACCTTTTTCCTCGTTGGATTTGAGCACCAGAGGCTCGATCATCAGGGGCATTCCGTAGCGGTCGCAGGCGGCGCGGAGACGTGCGGCGTTGAGCACGGTTTGGCGGTGGAGATCCGGTTGGCCGGGCATGAGCAGGAGGTTGCAGACAACGGCTGCGGCATCCATTTTCAGCGCTCCGATGATCGGTTCTTCCCAATGGACAAGCTGGTCGAACATGACCGCGTGGGTGGTGGCGTTGTAGAGGTTCCCGACATCAGTTCGGAGCATCAGCGCGGGTTTGTTTGAGCCGGGAATGGACTGGAGAAGATCCGCTTGGCCGATATTCATCTGAATTGCGTCGGGGCCGGCCTCAACGAGGGAGCGGACGACCGCGGGCATATCTTCGAGGCCATCGAGGAAGGCGAATTCATTGAAGACTCCGTGATCGATTGCAACGTCGAGACATTTGCCATCTGCGGCAAGGAAGCGGTTGAGGCGGAATTTATGCGCGTTGAACATGGTGGATTTGATTGAGGTGTAGTTAGGTTGTTGTGATTTCAGGAAGCACCGAGGTGCGGCCAGAGTGGGGTGAGGCTTTCGAGGATTGCGCAGTAGCGCTGGTAGCGGGAATCAAGTAGAGAGGCCGCATCAGCCCGGGGGGTATGGGTGCGGGAGATGGAGACCATGGCTTTTGTGGCCTGCGGCCAGCCGGCATGCAGTCCGACTGCTATGGCCCCCGCCATGGCTGCTCCTTTTGCTCCCAGTTCATCGCCGGCGGGAATTTCCACCGGAAGACACATCGCATCTGCGAATAGCTGACTCCAAAAAGCACTACGGGCGGCGCCACCACTAAGACGAAGGCTGCTTGGTGCCGAGCTACGGAAAGCTGCCAACTTTTCGTAATGGAAACGCATGGCGAACGCCGTGGCTTCATACACGGCTCCAATAAGGGCTCCGGTGCTGGTGTGGGCACGCAGACCCAGGAAGCAGGCAGACTCGGTGCCACTGCCGTGAGTCCCGTAAAGAAAGGGCAGGAAAAACGGACTATCCTCTCGGAGCGGGGCGCTGAGGGCGAGACGCTCCGCCTCCGCGTAGGAATCCACTTTCAAGTGTTCGAGCGCCCAGTCTAGGTTTCCCGCAGAGGTGGGACTGCCTTCGAGAAGGAGGTAAAGCCCGGGCAAGGCGAAGCAGGAAGTCATCAGGATGGCAGGATCCGCTACGGGATGTGGTGAAACGGATAGACAATTTCCCCAGGTGCCAGAGACCATGGCGACAGACGTTTCATCAAGAACACCGGAGGAGAGGCAGCAGGCATCAATGTCAAACATGCCACCGGCTACCGGCGTGCCCTCGGGTAGGCCGGTCTGGGTGGATGCTTCAGCGCTGATTTTCCCGGCCAGGTCATGGGAATGTAGCAAGGGCGCGAGCAATTCCCGGCAATCGGCCAGGCCGAGACAGTGCAGGAGTTCATCAGACCATTGACCGGTAGTAACATCCAGCAGGCTGGTGCCGGAGGCATCGGTAAGTTCTGCGGCAGCTTCGCCAGTGAGGCGTAGCCGGATGAAATCTTTGCACAGCAAAAGCCGATGCGCGCGGGCGAATGCGGCGGGCTCATGAAGTTTGAGCCAAGCAAGCAGGGCTGGAGGTTGTGCCGACCAGAGGCGTTGCGCAGTCCATGCCATGGCGCGGGCTTCGGTGCCGCTTTGACGCCATTCTTCGACGATGGTTGTTGCACGCTGGTCGTTGGAATTGATGGCGGGACGGACAGGCTGGCCGTGGGCATCTACAAGGTAGAGGCCGTTGCCATGTCCGGTGCATGAGACTGCTGCGATGGCAGAGGGAGCCACACCGGAGTTTTTCAACACCTCCCGGATCAGCTCCGCCGTGTCCGACCAAAGGATCCCGGCATCACGCTCCGACCAGCCCGTATGTGGGGTGAGTGTGATGATGGGGCGCGCGGCAGATTCCACGAGGGAGCCGTCCAGTGCAAACAAGACTACCTTCGTGGTAGTGCCGCCGCAATCGATGCCGAGGAGGTGCGTCTTCAAAGGAAAAGATGGACGGCGACTCACTTAAGGCGGATGACGGAAATCGTGTGATGCTTGTCGTAGGCTTTGTTTTTCAAGCCTGGGAAAGGCATGTCAAAATTCGCGATGAGGAGTTCATTTCCCCTGATGATAGGCTCGGAAGGCTGGTCAAGAAGACCATCTGAACCGTCGGAGTCTTCATTTTCCCAAAGGGTGTGAACCGTGCCATCGAGTGCAAGGACTTGGATGGCATTCTTTTCAGAATCCGCGATGTAGATATTCCCGGTGCGTGGGTCGTTGACCATTCCATCCGCGCAGGAGAACGGAGGGGTGATGACATCCTGTTTTGCAACTTTGCCGTTTTCGTCCAGGGTCATTCGATAGAGCACGCCATCGCCGAAACTGCCTGTGACGAGGCGACCTTCGTTGTCAAAGGCAAGACCATCCGAACCTGCTAGATCGTTGCGATGATTCGGGGTGGTTTTGAAGCGAGCTATGAGGTGTGAGTCTCTCGCATTTGGCTCTAAGAGGATTGGTTTGCCTTTGAATTCGTCGATGTGGAAGGAATAAATACCGCTTTCCCCAGGTGAGTCCTCCAAATCAAAAAAGGTATCACTCACGTAGATCCGCTGACCTTTCCAGCGGACGGCGTTAGAGAGTTTGAAACCATCGACGACGACTTCCGAGCCGACAGGCTCGCCATCCTTCAAAATGATGCGGATCAGCCGGGATTTGTGGTCTTTGTCGCTGAAATACTGATTATCCGCATAGTAGAGATTCCCGTCCGGGCCGAACTCCAGGCCCATGGGAGCGCCGCGTTTCGTATCGGGATGAACTGGGGCTGGAAAGTAAATCGACACGTTGTTCTGGGGATCAATCTTCAGCAGGACGCCTGGGTAGGTGGTATCGTTAAAGTTCGGGCAGGAGAGAATGACGTTTCCCTGCGGATCAAGCGCCATGGCATCGGGGGTGTTGGCATACTTGGGTAGGGAAAGAAAAAGGCTGGGGCGGAATGCCTCGTCAGGTGCACCAGATAGGGGAATGAGTGAGAGGGCAAACGCGGCGCAGCAGCGGGCAATATTTTGCTTCAGGGAGTGATAGTTGGAGGCTTGGAACATGGTGGGTCTGTAGCTGAGGTGATTTAAGGTTTGACGTGGGAATGCGGTTTGTCATATCAAGCCCGTGTTGTCATTTCAAGTTAAATTTGCAATCTCATGCAGTCCAGTCCCATCCCCAATCTCATCGGCCACCTTCAAGTTCCCTTAGTCAGCGCCACTCAGGAAGTCTTCAATCCTTCACGCGGTGAAGTGATCGCGCATGTGCCAATGAGTGGCGCGGCGGAGGTGGATCTGGCTGTGCAAACCGGTCGGAAAGCTTTTCTGGAATGGAGTTCACTACCGGCACCACGCAGGGCATCGTGCCTGATGCGTTACCGGGAGCTGCTTGAGCAGCATTTCGTTGACTTGGCCGAGCTGGTCACGCGGGAAAACGGAAAGACTCTCGATGAAGCGCGCGGCGATGTGCGGCGTGGAATCGAGGTGGTGGAGTTTGCATGCGGCATCAGCCACTTGGCGAAAGGGGAGAGCCTGCCGCAGGTGGCGGATCAAATTGACGCGCAGACGATGCGGGAGCCGCTGGGTGTCTGCGCTGGCATCACACCCTTCAATTTCCCTGCGATGGTGCCGATGTGGATGTTCCCCCTTGCGATCGCATGCGGGAATTCATTTATCCTGAAGCCTAGTGAAAAAGTGCCACTCACAGCCATGCGCCTTGCGGAGCTGTTTCTCGAAGCGGGACTGCCGGAGGGAGTGCTAAACATCGTCCACGGTGGCCGTGAAGTGGTAGACGCGCTATGCACCCATCCCGGTATCGCGGCGGTGAGTTTTGTCGGTTCATCGCGCATAGCAAAGCATGTCTATTCGCTTGCGTGCTCCCACGGCAAGAGGGTGCAGGCAGCAGGCGGAGCGAAGAACGTCCTGCTCGTCATGCCGGATGCGGATCCTGACTCCACGCTCCGGGCCATCCTCGGCTCCTCGTATGGTTGCGCGGGTCAGCGCTGCATGGCTGGTTCCGTTCTGATGGGTGTGGGTGATGACACTGCGGATGCCTTGAGGGAAAGACTCAGCTCCGCGCTAGAGGAGATGGTGGTTGATGATCCAGGCACTAACGGCGCTACGGGCATGGGTCCGGTGATCGATAGCGCAGCAAGAGATCGCGTTCTCGATTATGTAGAAAAAGCTCCGAGTGAAGGCGCTGAACTTGCCTATGACGGACGCGGGAAAGGTCCAAGCCAAGGTTTCTTCGTAGGGCCTACGCTCATCGACCACGTACAGCCAGAGATGCGGCTTTTCCACGAGGAAATTTTTGGTCCGGTACTTTCCCTGATGAGGCCGAAAACTCTAAGCGAAGCCATCGAAACGATGAATCGCCTCTCTTTTGGAAATGGCGCATCTATCTTTACTTCGAGCGGTGCCGCCGCGCGCCAATTCAGCCGTGAAATGCAGTGCGGGATGCTGGGCATCAATATCGGCGTCCCGGCACCAATGGCGCTTTTTTCGTTTTCCGGCTGGAATGACAGCTTCTACGGCGACCTACATGTCCAGGGTATCGAAGGGGTCATGTTCTACACACGGCAGAAGTGCGTTCTTGCACGGTGGGATAAAAACTACGTCCGCTCACAAGGCTGGTAACCAATTATGATTTCACACTTTGACATTCCTTCCTCGGTCGTCTGCGGTGCGGGCGTCTCGCGAGAGCTGGTTCCACAATTAAAACGCATCGGTGCCCGGCGCATTCTCTTGGTCAGTGATGCCTACATGGTTTCCAGCGGACTTGTCGCGCGCTTCGAGCAAGACCTGCGCACAGGCGGCATCGAGCCAGTGGCATTTACCGAGGTATTACCTGATCCTACAGATGAAAATGTGCGTGCAGGTGTGCGCGTCCTGAAGAGCGGGAATTGTGATGCGGTCGTTGCACTCGGCGGTGGCAGCCCAATGGATGCGGCAAAAGCAATATGTGTTTTGGCAACAAATGGGGAGCCACTCAGCCGTTGCCAGGGATACCACCGGATCGACTTGCCAGGCCTCCCGCTCATCGTTATCCCCACAACGGCGGGAACCGGCAGTGAAGTGACGAAAGTGGCCGTCATCACCGATACCGAGCGCGGTGTAAAGATGATGATGCTTGACCGTCATCTGCTGCCCACCGTCGCTCTCGTGGATTATGAGCTAACCCTCACCATGCCAGCCGCACTCACAGCGCATGTGGGAGTGGACACACTCACCCACGCCATGGAGGCGTATGTTTCCCGCAAGGCCACGCCATTGACCGATCCCCTAGCCCTGCAGTGTATCCACCTGGTGTCACAACATCTTGAGACGGCCTGGAGGCAGCCTGACCACCGGCCAGCACGCGAGGGCATGATGCTCGCAGCCACGCTCGGAGGCATGGCATTTGCCAATAGCAGCGTGGCACTGGTGCATGGGATGAGCCGCCCTGTCGGTGCGCTCTTTCACATTCCCCATGGCCTGTCCAACGCCCTGCTATTGCCCGCCGTGACTCGCTTCTCCCTGGTGGGCGCGACGGATCGCTATGCGACAATCTCGCGCACGCTCGGTTGCGCAAGCCAGGACATGAATAACGATGAGGCGGCTGCGACATTGGTGCCCGCCCTCATCAAGCTGAACCAAAGCCTCCAGGTTCCGAGTCTCAGCCAATGTGCAGGTGTCACACGCTCGCGTTTCGACGAAGTGAAAGCGAAAATGGCGGCTGACGCCCTTGATTCCGGCAGCCCGGCGAACAATCCCGTCGTCCCCGGTATCCCTGAAATCATCCGGCTTTACGAAGAAGCTTGGTAGTATTTCAAAAACAGCACAGCGCTTCATGGCAGACCGCAAACATTTTAGTCAACAGATGGAAAAATTTGTAAATCCTATCTTGGCGCTCTAGCGTCGTGCGCATGGCAAAGACTTCAATGGAACCCTCCCACCCGCTGAACCGGTATCGGGTACCGATTCTTGATCGGACGCTGGATCTTCTGGAACTGCTCACCCGCCACCCGGAGGGGATGACGCTGACCGCGATGGCGGAGGCTTTCAAGATGCCGAAAAATTCCGTTTTCCGCATCGCGACCACACTCACGATTCGAGGTTATTCTGAGCGGGAAGAAGATACGAAAGTGTATCGCGCAAGCCGCAAGCTGCTCAGTCTGGGGTATGCAGCGATTGGCGGCGAGCGCCTGGTTCGGACAGCAGGGCCTATCCTCGAAGCGCTGCGAGACGCGACAGGGGAAACGGCGCTTCTAGGAACTCTCGCGGGAGGCCATGGGGTGGTTATTGATCAGGTCGCATCGTCCCATCCGGTGAAGGTCGTTGTAGAAATCGGCCATGCCTTCACCCTGCACACTGCTGCCCCGGCGAAGGCGATGATGGCCTACTGGAGCGTAGAAGCTCAGAAAGCCGTCGTCCTCCAGATCAACCCCCTTTTCCCCGCCCTCCGGTCCGGCCACCAGCTCTTTCAACGGCCTTCACGCCAAAAGCAAATTCCTAGCAATCAGCAGCTCGGCGATCCCAGGGAGCGCGCCGCCCAATGGAAACCGGGCGCGCCGAATTGGAATCCGGTCTGGGACGAGGCCGAGGTTGCGAAAATGGAATGCGCCGGTATCGCGAAACTCCGCGATCAGCAGAACCCCGATGGCGGCTGGGGTTGGTTCTCCGCCTTCGGCCACCAGTCCTACGCCCACACCACCGCCGTCGTCATGCACGGCCTCCTCCTTGCCCGCGACAATGGCGCGAAGGTTCCGGACGACATGATCCAGCGCGGCCTCGCCTGGCTTGCGAAACACGAGGAAAGCGAAGCCGACAAGATCGCCCATTGGGAGAAACGGAAGAAGAACACCAAGCCGAAAGCAGATTCCATGGACGCCCTCGTCCGCCGCGTGCTCGGCGAAGGAGGAAAGAATCACCCGCAGATGCTGGGCTTCCTTTTCCGCGACAAGAACGACCTACCCGTCTATGCGAAGGCCTTAACCGGCCTCGAATTCCACCGCACCAAGGACAATGACAAGCGCGATGAAATCATCCGCAACATCCGCCAGTTCCTGAAACCCGACGAAGAGAACCAGACCGCTTACCTCGATCTCGGGAACGGGGGCTACTGGTGGTATTGGTATGGCAGTGAATACGAAGCCCAGGCATGGTTCCTGAAACTCCTCGCCGCCGCCGAACCCGAAAGCCCGGATACCAGGGGTCTGGTAAAATACCTCATCAACAACCGCAGCCACGCCACCTATAGGGAATTCCACCCGCGACACCGCCTACTGCCTCGAAGCCATCGGCGATTATTTGAAAGCCACCAAGGAAGGTGAACCGAACCTGACCGTCGAGGTGGTCTATGACGGAAAAGTCCTCAAAACCGTCGAGATCACGAAAGATAATCTCTTCACTATCGACAGCACCGCCATAGTTGCCGGGGACATCCTCACCACCGGCAGGCACACCATCGAACTACGTAACAAAGGCGAGGGCCCGCTCTACGTGAACGCATACGTCGAGTATTTCACCCTAGAGGATTTCATCACCAAGGCCGGGCTGGAAGTGAAAGTGGACCGCACCTACTACAAGCTCGTCCCGGAAACCAAAGTCATCGACGCGGTCGATTCCAAAGGTCAGGCCATCGATCAGAAACGCGCGAAATACAAACGCGTCCTGTTGAAATCAGGCGACGAAGTGAAATCCGGCGATCTCGTCGAGGTCGAGCTCGGGATCGATTCCAAAAACGACTATGAATACCTCGTCTTCGAGGACTGGAAAGCCGCCGGCATGGAAGCCGAGGAAGTCCGCTCCGGCTACAACCCCAACGGCCTCGGCGCCTACATGGAACTACGCGACGAAAAGGTCTCCCTCTTCGTCCAGAACCTCCCCCGCGGCCGCCACAACCTCAGCTACCGCCTCCGCGCCGAAATCCCT
>JBGTDO010000085.1:0-32502 GCA_041748235.1 Akkermansiaceae bacterium
CCGTATTGTGGGAGTGTGTGCCAGTGGCGTTTCGGCGTGTAGAGACGGGATACGATTTTCGAAATCGTGTCCGCACTGACGAGTGCGAAGATGCAGGTGAGGATCCACGCGGCGATGCGGTGGGTGGAGAGGGCGGTGAAAGGATCGGCCATGAGGAGGCCGGCGATGGGGAAATGGAGGAAGACGGCAAACTGGACAAGAGCCTTGCGGGCGGGGCTTTCCTCTTCGGATTGTAAATTGGAAAGGATTCCGAGAAACGCGCAGACGATGCCGAGGATGAGCGAAACCACCGCGTAGGATACGGGAACGTCCGGCGAGAGGGTCGGGGCAATGGTTCCCGATAGAAAGAGAACGATGGCGGCGATGCCCGGAATGAGGCCGGGGATGGGGCGTGAGGAATGGAGGGAAGCGAGCAGGAAAAGGACCGCAGATGCGGGCAGCAGGCCGGAATCCGGGATGGACACAGCCGCGATGGCGAGGGCGACGGCCTCCAGCCAGAGAAAGATCGTAAGAATGGGGATGGAACGCGGGACGTTCATGGATTTTGTAAGAAACTGGGAGAGAGGAAAACCGGGCCGGCCCAAAAGGGGAGCCGGACCGGTCTTCGTGAAGCGGATCAAAGGGTTTTCGAAACCGCTTTGATTATTGGGCGGACTTCGGACGCATGATCATGACCTGGCCGTCTTCGGCATAACGGCTGCGGAACTGAGCTCCGGTGAGGGGAGTGACACCGTCGTCCGATGGGGCGTTGGTGCGACCGCTGGTGACGCTGTTGGTGGTCTGGTTATGGCCTTGAACGTTGATGATGAAAGTGCCCGGGCCGAAGATGGCATCGGAGGCGATGACACCCGATGACTCGAAACGAC
This sequence comes from Akkermansiaceae bacterium, assembly GCA_041748235.1. Lineage (GTDB taxonomy): Bacteria > Verrucomicrobiota > Verrucomicrobiia > Verrucomicrobiales > Akkermansiaceae > Luteolibacter. Next base: position 867 of record JBGTDO010000085.1, read on the forward strand.
CGGCCGTGAACTGGAACGGAAGGCTGTCGCGCATTTCGATAGCTGCGTAGTTGAACGTACTTTCGAGTTTGGCGGCGTTGCCAGCGTTGCGGTCAAGACTCCAGAGTCCGCTGTTGCGGGCGTATTTGGTATATACGGCGTTCGCGGGGCTGTTGGTGTCCTCGCAGACCATAATGAAGTCCTTGCTGAGGGCGATGTTGTCCACGCTGACCGCGAAATCGACGCCGTTATCGATGTTGCCACCGGTGTAGGTGCCAAGGGAACCCACCGAGTTCTCGATGGATCCGACGACACCGTTGTAGCTGCCGCCCGGTGTGACGATCTCGTCGGCGTTGTAGATGACATTCAGGGTTCCATCGGCGATCGGGTTGACCGGATTCATGGTCACTTCATAGAGACGGCCCAGCATGTTCGGGCCGCTGCCGCCGGTCACGCCGACGAAGAGGCTGCGTGTTGGGGCGGCCGGATCGAACTCGATGTCCTCCACGCGAACGAAGCCGAAAGCTCCCACCGCGTCAGCAGCTACCGTGAGCGCAGGGGCGGTGAGGGTTTTTCCGTTCGGGACTTCCACCCATTTGATCGGGAGACTGCCGGAGGTGAATGTTCCTTCGTTGTGCTGGGCGTCACGGCCGGCAAGGACGTAGATTTTCCCGCCTGAGAAACCGTTCTTATCCACCACGCTGTTGGAGCGGCGTAGCTTCGTGCCGACATACATGTAGACGTAGGAAGGGGCACCGGCGTCTTCGGAGGACATGACAACTGTTTTCGCATCGCGACGGGGCTGAACGAGGGTGGTCTCACGGGCGAGACGGCCAAGATCCGGTAGGGTGTGCATTTGTCCATCCGCCACGAGAACGGACTGCGAGCCTGCGGCATCGAAGTTGCCGGATCCGGATTCTTCGTTGGTGATGAACATCGGGCGATCCATGCCCTGCTCAGGGCCGGCGAACGCGCCGGAGCAGAAACGGGTGAATGCAGGGCCGGTGGCACCGCGAGGGGGCTCGCCTGCGATCTGGACATTGTTCGCGAACAGTTCCTTGTGAGCGGGGCCAGCGCTGATGATGTTGCCGGAGGCGGCGAGGTCGAAGCGCGAGACGAAGGCACCCTTGAAGGTTGCCTGGCCGGGAAGCGGCGTTGTCTGAACGCTGCTGTTGGTTTCGTGAGCGACAAACAGGATGTTTTGGCCGGAGACCCGGTCCTTGTAAATGCCCATGGCGTCCGGGATGCCGACGAAGGCATACTCGGTGCCGGTGTAGCCAGCGCCTGTGGTCATTGGAACGCGGTCGCCGACCGTTACAATGGGATCGAAATCGAAGTTCGAGGACGGAGTTGCGAGGAGATAAGGGAATTCACCCGTCTTGAAGCCCTGTGCGTGCAGGGAGGAGGCCAGTGCGAGACCGGCGAGGATTTGTGAGGTATGTTTCATGTGGTGGTCTGTGTGAGAATGGTCGATTGGAGAATCAGGCGCGGCGGCGGCGAAGGAGGGCGAGCATCCCGATGGCGCCGAGAAGGGCGGTGGAAGGCTCTGGAATGGTGATGGTGCCAACTCCTTGGCTGAAGGAGCCGATCATGCTTGCGGTGCCGGTGTCTTGATCGATGGAGTAGAAGCTGGAGTTCACACCATCGGTGGAAAGGGACGCGAAGAGGTTTCCTACGGAATCGAATCCGAGGTCGCTATTTCCGGTGATTCCGAAGCCGAGGCTGCCGACGGTGAACAATTCCAGGGCGTCTGGATCGTAAGCCCGGGCGATAATGCCGAGAGCGGAATCGAGGAAGAAGGCACTTCCGAAGTCGGGATCGACTGCGAACCCGGAGATCGTAGCTGGCGCACCCGTGTTCACATCAGTTGCGTCATAAGCTGCGCTCCCGATCAGGGTGGCGGTGCCTGCGTTCGTCAGGTTGAAGCGATCCGCTGCATCGTCAGCGTAGACGAACCCACCGGATACAGGATCGTAAGCAAGACCAGCGGTAAAGCCTGCGGGAGCGAAGGTATTGTTGAGCAGAGTGGCGTTTCCATCAAGGCCGACCCGGTAAACATTCGCGTTGGTATCGATACCTAGGAACTGGCCCGTGGTGGGGTTGTATGACAGATTGACGACGACGGCGAATGGATCGGCAGTCACTCCATCGGATTTAAAAAGTCCGCTGATCTGGACCGAGGAGAGGGCGGTTCCAGGAGCGGACGAATCGAACGAGAAGAGTTCGTTGGCGTCGGTAACGCCCCAGAAGGTGGCGGCAGTGGAGAGGCCTGCGCTGGCAAGCAATAAGGCGATTATGCGGTGTGGTTTCATGAATGAATGGAGGCTATTGTTCCGTGCGGGATGAGTTTTCGTCCCTCACCCCCGAGGAATAGCCGTCCGTAGGTCCCTAGCTACCAATCCTTAAATGTCACAAAACTGATATGTGACGTTTCAGTAGCTTGATCGTCACCGTGCCATTCAACGAATCTGTCACACATCCGGAATGGAACTGCACCCGAAGGCTGATTCTGCCATGGTTTCGACGAGACTTGAACGACCGTGCCGTGAAATTTGGTGACGACTCCGACACCTACAGCTGGAGGTGGCGATCTGTCTTTTGGAGGAGGTCTCGAAAGATATTTTTTGGTGGCATACCGCCGGTTCCCTGTCATCCATTCGGCCCGTCCGATTTGTGGTTGCGATTCCAGGCAGCCGGCGTCTAAACTCCCGATCCCACCCATGTCCACCGAGCTGACCCGTAATTTCTCGATCATCGCGCATATTGATCATGGCAAGACCACGCTCTCGGACCGTCTGATGGAGGCCACTAGCACTGTGACGATGCGGGAGAGTTCCGCTCAACAGCTTGACTCAATGGACCTCGAGCGAGAAAAGGGGATCACGATCAAGTCCCACCCGGTGGCCATGGTTTACAAGGCTAAGGATGGAAAGACCTACAAGCTCAACCTCCTCGACACTCCCGGTCACGTGGACTTCTCTTACGAAGTCTCCCGCGCGCTGGCCGCCTGCGAAGGGGCGATTCTGATGGTGGACGCCGCCCAAGGAGTCGAAGCCCAGACAGTGGCGAACCTCCATTTAGCGGAGCAACAGAATCTTAAAATCATCCCGGTTCTCAACAAGATCGACCTCCCGGCTGCGGACGTGCCGAAGTGCAAGAAGCAGCTCGAGGAGATTTTATGCATTCCCGCAGAGGAGTGCATCCCTGCTTCCGCGAAGGCAGGAATCGGCATTGAGGAAATTCTTGAAGCCATTGTCGCTAGAGTGCCGGCTCCAGTGGAAAATCCTGACAAGCTGCTGCGTGCCACTGTTTTCGATTCGCTCTACGATACCTACCGCGGGGTGGTTTCCTACGTCCGCATTTTTTCAGGCACCGTGAAGCGCGGACAACGGATCAAGCTTTTCGCGACCTCAAAAACCTACGAAATCAAGGAAGTGGGGGTTTTCACGCCGAAGATGACCGCCCGCGACATCCTCGTCGCAGGCGATGTTGGCTACGTGATCGCCAACATGAAGTCGGCGAGCGAGGTGAAGATCGGAGATACGATGACCGATTCAGTGCATCCCTGCAAAGAGCCGCTGCCGGGCTACAAGGAGATCCAGCCAATGGTCTTCTCCGGAATCTATCCCGTCGACGCTTCCGATTACGAGGCCCTGAAAATGGCGATGGGCAAGCTCCAGATCAACGATCCGGCCTTCACCTACCAACAGGAATCCTCAACCGCGCTCGGGTTCGGCTTCCGCTGCGGATTCCTTGGTTTGCTGCACATGGAGATCATCCAAGAGAGGCTCCGCCGCGAGTTCGACATGGATGTGATCTCCACTTATCCTTCCGTGATCTATCAGGTCGATCTCACCGACGGGACGGAAGTCATCGTAGATAATCCGACCTTGTTCCCGGAGGCACAGGTCATCCAGGAGATCCGCGAGCCGGTCGTGAACGTTTACATCATGGTCCCGGGAGAGTATATCGGCGATATGATGCAGCTTGTTCTTGAGAAGCGGGGCGAGGTCACCAATACAGAAACCATCGATGACCTGCGGGTCATGCTCTCCTGCGTGCTACCGCTTTCTGAGATTCTTGTGGATTTCAACGACCGGTTGAAATCGATGACCAAGGGCTACGGTTCCATGGACTACGAGCATTCCGGATACCGCGCCGCGAAAATGGTAAAGATGGACATGCTCATCGCCGGCGATCCGGTGGAGGCATTTTCCACGATCGTCCACCGCGACAAAGCCGAGGCTTACGGTCGCTCCCTTGCCACCAAGCTCAAGGATGTCATTCCCTCCCACCTTTTCGTCGTCGCAATTCAAGCTGCCGTCGGCGGCAAGATTGTTGCCCGGGAATCGATCTCGGCAATGCGGAAAAACGTGACGGCTAAATGTTATGGCGGTGACATTTCCCGGAAGCGCAAGCTGCTGGAGAAGCAGAAAGAAGGGAAGAAGAAGATGAAAATGTTCGGTAAGGTCAACATCCCGCAGGACGCGTTTATCAAGGTGTTGAAGAGCGGCGATTGAACCGGAAAGTCAAAGCCGAGGCGTATCATACACTAAGAAAAAACCCGGCGCGCTTGACGCGGGCCGGGTCCACCAGTGCTCCGAGAGCTACTTCGAGGAGTAGCTTGGCGCGGGCTGATATTGCTGCTGTTGGGTGGAGCTGCTGGTTCCGCGGCATGAAGCGGCTAGAAACATGGCGGTGGCTCCGAGGATTACAAATTTAATGGTTTTCATAATAGGTAGGTTGTTGGTTTGTTGCTCAACCACGCACATGAAGTGGGGGATGAGCATCTACTGGATAGCCTTGTTAGGTGAATGTGCAAGTGCTATTGCTCCAGGCTTCGCGAACCTGCACCAGTGGTAAGCGGCGGACTCCGGCCTCTGGGGAGTGTTCAAAGGTTGTCTAGTGATGGATGTTGTTGCAGGGTGGGTTTGTGACCACTGGTTCTACAAAAGCATTGCTCAAAGCGCCGGGGGCGGCGCTGAAGGAGCATTTCGGTTTCTCCAAATTTCTGGACGGTCAGGAGGAGGTGATTGGCGAGATTGTCTCTGGGAAGGACGGTTTGGTGGTGATGCCGACTGGGGGAGGGAAGTCGCTGTGTTTCCAGATTCCGGCGCTTTGTTTTCCCGGCGTGACTCTCGTGATTTCGCCTTTGATTGCGCTGATGAAGGATCAGGTGGACGCGCTCCAGGCGAGGGGCATCGCTGCGACGATGATCAATTCAACCCTTTCATGGCCGGAGCAGAAGGAGCGTCTTGACGGGATGCGTCGCGGTGATTTCAAACTGGTCTACGTGGCTCCGGAGAGGTTCCGTGCCGAGAGCTTCCTCAGCGCGGTCCGGGACGTGGAGATTTCTCTTTTCGCCATCGATGAAGCACACTGCCTCTCCCAATGGGGGCACGACTTCCGCCCGGACTATCTTCGGTTGGGAAAGGCATTGGAGAAGATTGGGAATCCGCAGTGTGTTGCGCTTACTGCTACTGCGACTCCAGTAGTTCGCCAAGACATTCGCCAGGTTCTGAGGCTGCGGGACCCGTTCGAGCGGGTGAGTGGTTTCTCCCGACCGAATCTATCCCTGGGTATCACCGCAGTGGAAAAGTCTGCTCAAAAGGATGAGCGGATGCGGGCGGTGATAGCGGCGCACAAGACTGGCATTATCTATTGTGCGACACGGAAGAAGGTGGATCTCGTCTCGGAGACCTTGGCTAGCTGGGGCGTGAAATGCATTTCCTATCACGGCGGAATGGGCGATCAAGAACGGGAGCGGGCGCAGGAGATTTTCATCCGCAAGCAGGTGGACATCGCGGTGGCGACCAATGCGTTTGGTATGGGGATTGATCGCGGTGACGTGCGTTTTGTGATCCACTATGAGATTCCGGGCAGCGTGGAGGCTTACTACCAAGAGGCCGGGCGTGCGGGTCGTGACGGGGAGGCGGCCGTGTGTGAGCTGCTGTTTAATTTCGCGGATACGCGGACGCAGGAATTTTTTATCGACGGTGCTAATCCTTCGCCAGTAGTGATCCGCCAGATCTATCAGTATCTGTTGAACGAAATGGATTCCAACTACGAGGTCCACCGTACTTTGGAGGAGATCGCCGAGCACGCGGATGTGAAGAATTCAATGGCGGTGGGTAGTGCGCTGACGGTGCTGGCGCGAGGTGGGTTCATCGAGCGATTCGAGGTGAAAGGGAGGAGGATGAGGGGAACCCGGATGCTGAAGCCGAATCTGCTGACGCGCGATCTTGAGCTTGACGAGGAAGCGATTGAGGAGAAGGACGCGCGGGACCGCGATAAACTCAAAGCGATGGTGGAGATGTGCTACGCCCGGACCTGTCGGCAGGAGTGGATTTTGAAATACTTTGGCGAAGGGGGTGCCACGGGCTGCGGGAACTGCGATGTCTGCCGTGAGCGGGCGACCGGTGATTTCCGTGCGCCCACGGTTGAGGAGGGCATGATGGTGCGGAAGGCGCTTAGCGGGGTGGCGCGGATGTCCCGCAGAGGCGCGACGGGCTGGGAGGGCCGCTTTGGCCGGGGGCGGATCATTCAGATGCTTTCCGGTAGCAAGTCCCAAGAGGTGTTGAACAACCAGTTGGACCAGCTCTCCACATACGGAATACTGGCCGATAAAACGACTGGCTACCTCAACGCGCTTTTCCGCTCGTTGGCGGATGCTGAGCTGGTCGTGACGGTGACGGGGGAGTACCCGCTTCTGACTCTTTCTCAAAAAGGAGAACGGGTGATGCTGGGGAAGGACTCTTTTGAGCTGATGTGGCCCGATCAGACTAAAAAACCTGCGGGCTTGGAGGAGCATGATTTCGATCCGCAGCTTTACACGATGCTTAAAGACCTGCGCTACAAGATCGCCAAGCAAGAGAATGTGCCCCAGTATATTGTTTTCTCAAACAAGGTGCTGGAGTCGCTGGTGAGATTTGCTCCCACATCGGTCGAGCAGGCGCTGGCTATCCCGGGGATAGGCGAAGGAAAAGCTCAGAAATACCTTCCGCCATTTCTGGAAGCAATCCGCACCTTTCGCGCAATGCGCTGAGAGTCCTGGCTTCTGCTTCTACTCTTCGCGGACGATAATTGCCCGACGCGGGGATTCCGGTTGGTTGTTGTTTTCAGCGACGGCTTGAACATCGGAGGGAATTGCCGGAGGTTTCGCAGGAGTTCTCGGAACTTCCACCGGGCGAACGGGGGCTGCGGCGGCCGTTTCAGCCGTTACAACCTGCTGCGCCGCTGGGCTTGTCTCTGAAAGACTTTCGTCGAAACGTTCGAAGATTTGGAAACCTCCCCAAATCAAAGCACCGGTAATGGAGATCAACCATAATGCCGCCCAATTTCCTGAGGAGGTAGAGATCGTTTCGGGAGCTGGATGGTGGTGGCTATGATTGTGATGATGCCCGTGGGTGGCCGGCTCAGGGCTCTGGATCAATGACTCGACATTGTCGCCATCGATCAATGTGGTCGGAACGAGGCTGTCGAGCCATGGTTCCACATCAACCCCGACATACTTGCTGTATTGGTTGAGGAAGCTGCGAGCGTAGAGAGGGCTGGTGAAAAAGCCGAAATCTTCTGCTTCCAGGGCGGTGACGACAGCGCGTGGGATGCGCTCACGGTACACGGCATCATCGACTGTGATTCCGGCTGATTCGCGGGCGGTGCGCAATTTATGTCCGAGACTGTCTTCCATGGTGGGTTAGGGGTATCAAAGCGCATTCCGGGCGGAATGCAACCGATGTCCGAGTTGTTTGTCGTGAATTTATCCGTTGCTTTTTAGATAAACGCCCAGATACCAATGATCAGCAGGATTGCGGAGCAGGTAATCGCCACGGCCATGGTGCGAAAATTTTCCGGACGCATCAAACTAACCTCGTTTTCCGATTTCCGGCCACGGAGGCGGCTGGCACGGCGTTCCGCCTGCCAGATGACGTAGATTCCAAGGCTGATGAGCACGGTCGCGATGGCCTTCGCCACCCATGTCGGCTCCATATCCTTGAAAATGGCTTGAAAGCCGAGGCCGACGCCAACGCAGGCGAGCGAAGTGCGGCACCAGCCGGCGAAAGTGCGTTCGTTGGCAAGAAGAGTGCGGTCTTCCGCGAGATCGGTTCGCTCGGTGGCTTCCTCCGTCCGATCCTCGGCCAGTTCTTGCTTATTTGACGAGGAAGCGTCACTCATGCTTGTGCACTTTGGTCATGGTAGGCCGGGCCGCGTTGGACATGCTCGAGCAGACCGCCTTTGATCTCCGCGCCATGCAGGATGGAGAAATCTCCCGTTGTTTCTAAAATCATGGCTTCCACGTCTTCCTTGTTCGTGATGTTGGCTTGGCGGAGCTTGGCCCACATGTCTGCTTCGGTTACGCGGACATCGGCCATCGCGTCATAGTGGAAGGTTCCGCGGGTCATGAGCAGGATAGGCTCGTTTTCTATGGTTTTCCGGAACTTGTGGCTGCGGATGCGGAGCGCGGCGATCAGGCGCTGGAATGAAAGCACAGAGGCCATGGCGAGGGCGGTTTGTGCGAACTGCCTCCAATCCGTGGCCGATGCGGCCTGTGCCAAGAGCGAGCCGGAGGCGATGGTGGCAACGAAATCAAAGGCGGTTACCTTCGAAAACGTCCGCAGCCCGACCACTCTCGCGACGGCCGTGATCCACACAATCCCAAGGGGCCCCAGCACAAGCCCCCGGAGGATCAGGTCGAGCGTGGAATTGTCTGCAAAAAACATTAGAAGCGGAAGTGTCCGCCATTACCTAGATGCAAATCTGTTGGAAAGCAAGTCAGCGGATCGTCCCGCTTGTCGTGAAAGGATTGCACCGCGCTATTGACCTTGACGGGGTGGGGGTGAGGCGGGCTTTATCGGCGCGACATTTAACAGTTTATGATTTCATCCAAAATTTCTCTACCAGGTCGTGAGTGGTTGCTGGGTCGTCTGACCCTCATTGCCTTCGTTTTTATCGCGGCGTTCTCCGGGAAATTGCACGCTCAGGATTTTGAAGGGAAGAACATCACGGAACTCGAGATCCGTTACCGCGGAGCAAAAACGGTGGATGAGGGCCGCCTGCGGAACCTGATGGCCACAAAGGCGGGCGCTGAGTACCGCGCCGAGCGCCTGGATAGCGATATCAAGAGCCTTTATGAGTCGGGGCTCGTGGATGACGTGCGTTTCCTCGCGGAGCCGGTTGGCGCGGGCGTGCGGGTGATCGCGGATATCCTCACCCGCCCGGCAATGGGTGGTGTCGGTTTTGTCGGAAACAGCGTTTTCAGCGATCAGAAACTGGCGCGGGAAACGAAGCTCAAGGCTGGTGGAGCGCTCAGTGACGCAGAAATTCTTGAGGCCCGCCGCAATCTGGAAACCTACTATCAGGGATACGGATACCCGGATGTCACCGTGACACACCGGACCCAGGCTGCTGGTCAGGAAGGCGTTGCCGACCTGATCTTCGTCATCGACGAGGGAACGAAGAACGAGGTCCGGAAGATTCGCTTCGAAGGAAATACGGTTTTCACCACTCCAGAGCTCAAGAAGGAGATGAAAACCAAGGAGAAGGGCTGGTTCTCTTGGCTGACAAAGTCCGGCCGCTTCGAATCCGGGCAGCTTGATGAGGATCTCGATGCCGTTCTCGATTACTACCGCAGCAAGGGCTATCTCCGCGCGAGCAGTCCCGGTATCCGCCGCGAGCCTGTCGGTGACGGCCGCGTGGATCTGGTCATTCCGATAAGCGAAGGTGAGAAATACACGGTGAATGGAGTCAGCTTTGGGCGCATGACCGTTTTCCAGCCGGAGGAACTTTATCCCTCGCTGACCCTTGTAGGCGGCGATGCTTATTCATCCAAGAAAATGCGCGATGACATCACCACGATCCGCAGTTTCTACGGCTCCCGCGGCTACGCCGATGTCCTTGTTACCCCGGACATCAAGGATGCGGGTCCCAATCAGGTGGATATCAAGTACATGGTCACCGAGGGCCAGCGCTTCCGGGTGGGCCGCGTGAACATACAAGGCAACACCAAGACCAAGGATAAGGTGATCCGCCGCGAGGTGCCGCTCACCCCGGGCGACTGGTTCAACACGGTCGAACTTGAAACGACGAAGGCGCGCTTGGAGAACCTTCAATACTTCAGCGACGTACAGGCCACCGGCACCCCTGGCGGTAACGGCTATCGCGACGTTGATATTCTGGTCGAGGAGCGCAACACCGGCTCGGTCGGTGTGGGTCTCGGATTCAGCTCGGTCGATAACGTCGTCGGCTTCCTGACTTTGGAGCAGACCAACTTCGACATCATGAATCCATGGAACTTCACCGGTGGCGGCCAGCGCTTCGGGATGAATCTCCGCCTCGGTTCTGAGCGCGCCGAGTTCAGCGTGTCTCTTGTGGAGCCGTGGTTCATGGATCAGAAACTCTCACTTGGCGGTGAGCTTTTCTACCGCCAGTCCAGCTACTTCAGCGACGTTTACGAACAGACAAATGCGGGTGGCTCGGTGTTCCTCCGGAAGCCTCTGACGGAGAAGTCATCGCTGAAACTCGAGTATCGTCTTGAGCAGGTCACGATCGACGTGGAATCGGGAGCCAGCCCGGCCTTCCAAGCCGAGGACGGCGACTACCTCCGCAGTGCAGTCAGCCTGAACTATCTCTACGACAGCCGCGACAGCACGATCCAGCCCCGCAGCGGCGAGCGGATCGATGTCAATCTAGCTGTGGCCGGTGGCATCTTTGGCGGAGACGTTGATACCGTCACCTTATCAGCCCAAGGTGCGAAATACTGGAACCTGAAATGGGACACAATTCTCTCGGTCAATGGCGAGCTTGCTTTCGTTGACGGAATTTCCGGAGACGTGCCGATCTTCGAACGGCTATTCCTTGGTGGCGGCCGCACCCTCCGCGGTTTTGAGTTCCGTGACATCGGTGGTCCTCGTGATCTTGCTTCAGGTGAAGTGCTCGGTGGCCAGTCGCTCGGTTTCCTGAGCTTCGAATACACGGTTCCGATCATCGAAACCGTCCGGGCGGCGGTATTCTACGATGCCGGTTTCGTGAATACCGGCTCATGGGACATCGTCCCAGAGGACCTCTACAGCGATTTCGGCGTCGGTCTTCGCTTGAAGCTTCCGATCAGCCCAATCCCGCTCGCGCTGGATTACGCGATTCCCGTCACCTCACCGGATGACGTTGCAGATAAAGGTGGCCAGTTCAACTTCTACCTGAACTACCAGTACTAAGAGGCGGCATCAAAAGACTTTTCAAAACGGGACAGCTTTGCGGCTGTTCCGTTTTTTTATGGTGATAGCTTGGAGCCGCAATCTCGACGATAGCCACGGGCGCTCCGTATCGTGGTCGGTTAATTTCTTTCAACCGCCGTTCTCCTTTTTCTTTCGAGCCCGCTGGAGTTTAGCGAGCGTTATGCGCGGGCGGAGGAGCCACTTGGCGTAGAAAAGGCCGGCGAGCGATCCACCAAGGTGGCAAGCGTGGCTGACTTTGAAAAGGTCCTCGAAGCCATTTTTGGAGATGTATTTACCGCTATTGGCAAGGGGGCCGGTGGGAAGGTCAGGATTGAGGAGGGCCAGAATGAGGTTCGCAAGGATGACCCCCAGACCGATGGAACGGCCGCTGACGAAGAGTGGTAAAAATTTGGAGTCAGGTGACAGCGTGGTGAGGAATACCAGAAATCCAAAACAGATGGCCGAGGAACCGACGAGAGTTGGGGGCGGCGCTTGCCCTGGGAGAACGGCGGGTGGAGCGTACGATGTGAGTAGGAGGAACAACAATCCGCCAGCTAGAGTGGAATAAAGGGCGAGCAGCCAGAAGGAGCGTTTCTCGATGATGTGTTCCAGCTTGGAACCGAGGATCACGATGCAGGCACCATTGAGAAGCAGGTGCAACCAGTTGCCGTGGATCAGCGCGTGGCTAATGATCTGCCAAATATCTCCGGAGAGAAAATGATCCTTGCGGAGCCCGAGCAAGACCTGCGCTTGCGTGAGTTTCTCCGGATACGAGTGAGCAGGCGGTGAAGCCACATCCCACAGAAAAGGAACGCTCTGGATCAGTACGAGGATGCGGAAGAGCGACCATGTTGCGGGGGCATTTCGCAACTGTCTGAGCGCCCGCCCGCCGCGACCCGCCGAGGAACCCATGGCCGCAAGTGTTCCGGGTGGGGCTGGGGGGTGCATGCGGCTCTAGATCGTTGGGCGAGATCCTAGGAATCAACGGCTGGGGCGCGGAAGCTGATGCTTTTCGGTGAATCGGAGCTTATTCCTGGTGGCGAGCACGAGGCTCGCGGCGGGCGATCGTTTCGGCACCCGGGGCTGTGACGAAGGGTCCCCCTTCGAGGGGGGCGACGCCGGTGAAGGCAACATCCGGCATGTCGGTGGGGCGCCCCGCAAGCGGAAAATCCTTGCGGAGAGGGAAGAAAGGATATCCCTCCCACATGAGGATGCGCTTGAGATTTGGATGGCCGGAAAAAGGGATGCCCATCATGTCCCAGACCTCGCGCTCATGCCAGTCCGCAGCCTTCCAAAGATGGATGGCGGTGGGAACCGATTCCTCTTCCGATACTTTCGCCTTCAACCGGAGGTGGCGCTTGTCATCGAGAGAGGCCAGCTCATAGACCATCTCGAAACGAGGGTCTTCTCCGAAGTGGTCGAGGCTTGAGATATCGAGGAGCAGTTCGTAATTGAGGTTTTCCTTGCAGTGCTTCAACGCCTTGGGGAGGGCATCTAGGGAAAGGTTGAGCGTGTGCTCTCCCCTGAACTCGACTGCGGAAAGAATCCCCGCGCCAAGAGCTTCGCGAAGAGCAGGGATGTCGTGGGTGAGGACGGTATGATCGAGGAGGGCGGACATGTGGATTGATGGTTCAGGCTCTGTCTTCGAAATAGCTGCGCTTCTGGTCCTCCGTCGATTTTTCCAAGTCGATTTTTTCCTGAAGTTTCATGAGTCCCTCGATCAAAGCCTCCGGCCGCGGCGGACACCCGGATATATATACGTCGACGGGAATCAGCCGATCGATGCCTTGTAGGACTGCGTAGGAGCGATACATTCCCCCGGAGGAGGCGCAGGCGCCCATGGCGATGCACCATTTCGGCTCCGGCATCTGGTCCCACACGCGTTTGACGGCGAGAGCCATTTTATATGTTACCGTGCCGGCGACGATCATCACGTCCGCTTGGCGGGGCGAGAAACGCATGACCTCCATGCCGAAGCGGGAGATGTCAAAGCGTGAGGAGGCGGTGGCCATCAGCTCAATGGCGCAGCAGGCGAGGCCCATCGGCATCGGCCAGAGCGAGTTTTTCCGCATCCAGTTGATGGCTGCATCCACCCGGGTGAAGATGATGTTGCCCTCGATTTTGGAATCGTAAGCGGCGTAGGTGGATGTGGTGTCGAGCGAATCCATGATTGGGGCGGTGCGTGGAAGATGGTGGCAAGCGGAGAATGGCTCAAGTGGATTGTGAAAATTTTCACAAGGGGATGGAGCCGGTGCAGGTCTGGTGTTGCCTGCTTGCCGAGGATGGTGAACTGTCGCGCGCATGGAACCGCGTGAGTATGAAATCAAGGGGCAGCAGTATGTGGCGAGGACGCCGAGGGTGGAGGATTTCGCCGAGATGATCGAGCTGCACAAGAGCTGCTTCCCCTCCGAGCTGGAGGCGGATGGAGCTTGGCGGGAGGACCAGCTGAAATCCCACTTGCAGATCTTCGAGGACGGTCAGGTGGTGATCACCCGAGAAGGAAAAATTCTCGGAGTTTCCTCCAGCCTGATCGTTACAATGGGCAGGGATCCTTTGAGGCATCATACCTACTACGGGATCACGGATGATGGCTACTTTTTCAATCATGACCCGCAGGGGGACACGCTCTATGGTGCGGAAATTTATGTAGATCCGAACGAGCGGGGGCAGGGGATCGGTGCCGCGCTCTACGCGCTGAGGCGGGAACTCTGCAAGCGCTTGAACCTGCGGCGAATTCTTGCTGGTGGGCGGCTGTGGAATTATGACGCCTACAAGGACCGGTTCACTCCGGAGGAATACGTTTACGCGGTGCAGGACGGACTGGTGAAAGATCCGGTGATGGGCTTTCAGCTGAAAGAAGGCTTCGTGGTGCGGGATGTGATGCCGAATTACATCCGCGATCCCCGCAGCCGTAATTACGCCACTCTGATCGAGTGGCTGAACCCGGACTACCAAGGCCATGAGGGCGAGGACCGGAAGGTGCGGGTCGCCTGCGTGCAGTATCAAATGCGGAAGATCGCCGATTTCGACGAGTTCGCCGCACAGGTGAGATATTTCGTGGAAACGGCCGGAGAGGACTACGGGGTCGATTACGTGCTCTTCCCTGAATTTTTCTCGGTTCAGCTGCTCTCCGCGATGGAGCCATACAGCTCCCGGGACGGCATCCGCAAGCTGGCGGAGCTGACACCAAAATTCCGTGAACTCATGTCCACTCTGGCGCGGGAGCAGGGCCTTCATTTGATAGCTGGCTCGCATCCCGTTCTTCAGGAGGACGGGAGGCTGCAAAACGAGGCGATGCTTTTCCGGCCGGACGGGACCTTCATTTCCCAGCCGAAGCTTCACATCACCCCGAGTGAGACGACCTGGTGGGGGATCACCGGTGGAAACACGCTGCTGGTCATTCAAACGCCCAAGGCTAAGGTAGGGATCCTGATCTGCTACGACGTAGAGTTTCCTGAAGCCGCCCGGTATCTGGCTGAACAAGGGGTTGAGCTGCTTTTCGTGCCCTATTGCACCGACAACCGTCAAGGTTATCTCCGCGTGACGAAATGTGCCGCAGCCCGGGCGATTGAAAACCAGATCTACGTGATCACCAGCGGAGTCGTTGGAAATCTTCCGGACGTGCCGGCGATGGATATTCACTACGGTCGTGCGGCGGTCTTCACACCTTCGGATTTTGAGTTCGCGCGCGATGGCATTCAGGCCGAAGCCGATCCGAACGTTGAGACGATGTTGGTGACCGACTTGGATATCAAGGATCTCTACCGCTCACGTGAGGCAGGATCGGTAACGCCATTGATGGACCGTCGTAGGGATCTGTTCGAACTCAAAGTCAATTTGGGAGCGGAGCTTACATGAAAAAGGGAGATTTTTCTTGAAACTTGGCTTGATTCCCTGGGGTTCCGGACTACAACACGCCCCCCGCGTGAAAGCGCGGATTTCTCAAAGCATGTCCAATTCACTGAAAATCGCCATTCCGAAAGGCAGTCTGCAGGAGCCGACGATCGAGCTTTTTGCGAAGGCGGGCTATGAGATTTACGTCTCTTCGAGAGGATATCGTCCTGCTTCGAACGACCCGGATCTGGATATCTACCTGATCCGCGCCCAAGAAATCGGCCGCTACCTG
The DNA here is from genome assembly GCA_041748235.1 of Akkermansiaceae bacterium. Taxonomy (GTDB): domain Bacteria; phylum Verrucomicrobiota; class Verrucomicrobiia; order Verrucomicrobiales; family Akkermansiaceae; genus Luteolibacter. The sequence goes on from JBGTDO010000085.1 coordinate 16,182, forward strand.
GGCCAGGGCTTTATCGATTGCGGAATCACCGGGCTTGATTGGGCCTCTGAAAGTGGCACAGAGCTTGTTGATTTCGCCGAGCTTCAGTACTCCCGCGCAACCGCACGGCCGACTCGTTGGGTGCTGGTGGTGCCGGAGGATTCTCCGATACAGAAGCCGCAGGATCTAGAGGGAAAACGGATCGCCACGGAAGGTGTGGGCATCACCCAGCGCTATCTGGACAAGCTTGGGATCAAGGCAGACGTGGAATTCTCCTGGGGAGCGACCGAGGTAAAAGTTCCTGATTTGGTCGATGCGATCGTTGATGTGACCGAAACCGGTTCCTCACTGAAAGCCAACCGCCTCCGCATCGTCGATACCCTGCTTACCTCGTTTCCCCATTTCTACTCAAGCCCCGCCGCGGCAGCCGACGAATGGAAGCGGGAGAAAATGGAGCGCATTTCCATGCTTCTGAAGGCGGCCCTTTCGGCCCGCGACAAAGTAGGCTTGAAGATGAATCTTCCCGCAGACAAGCTTTCCGCGCTACTTGAGAACCTTCCTTCACTACGGCGGCCGACCGTATCTAAGCTGTCCGAGGAAGGCTGGGTCGCTGTCGAAACAGTGATTGACGAGATCCTCGTGCGGGACATGATTCCGGACCTCAAAAACCTCGGGGCCGAGGGCATCATCGAGTATCCACTCAACAAGCTCGTTCCCTAATTTTCACCGAACCCCAACCACGTATAAACCATGGGCTCTATTAAGAAACGCCGCAAAACAAAGATCAACAAGCACAAGCGCAAGAAGCGCATGAAGCAAAACCGCCACAAAAAGCGGCTTCGCTACAAGTCCTAGTCCGCTGGGATCGTATTTTTTGATCAACGCCGGCAGTTCGCGTCAAACGCGGGCTTCCGGCGTGCTTTTTTGGCAGGATTCTCTACATTGATTTCGATGAGCCTGCAGGTGGTCGCCAATTTCCGTGTAATAGATGAGTCGGAGGACTGGGTGGTGGTCAACAAGCCGGCCCCTCTGATTGTCCACCCGGCCAACAACAAGCCGGAACCCACGCTGTTGGGCGGTCTTCAGAACCTTCTTTCCTACGAGATCGAAAACGGCGCGTGTCTCGGGATCGTGACCCGCTTAGACCGGGAAACGAGCGGAGTGGTGCTGGTCGCCAAGCACACTGCTGCTGCTAGGGAGCTCGGGATGATGTTCGAGCGTCGGGAGGCGCGTAAGGAATACCTCGCGATTGTTCATGGCTGGCCGGAGAGGGATTATTGGAGCTGCGAGGGCCGCATATGCCGCGGAGGCGAACTCGGCCCCACGGATATTTGGGTGCGGCAGCTGGTGGATGAACGTGGAAAAGAATGCTCTACTAGATTCATGGTAGAAAAACGTTTTAAAAGGGAGGCTGGGAGCTACGCCCTAGTCCGCTGTTTCCCCGAGACCGGCCGAATGCACCAGATCCGGGTGCATCTTGCCGCCGGCGGTTTTCCTATCGTGGGCGACAAGCTGTATTCCGGTGACGGACGGGAGTACCTAGAGTGGATGGACCAGGGTTGGACCGATAGTCTCGCCGAAAAGCTGATCCTCCCTAGGCAGGCCCTGCATGCCGCCCGTCTGGGAATCGTATGGCAGGAGCGCGAAAGCTATTGGGAGGCGCCGCTCGCGGAGGATCTTCAGAATTTCATTGCAGGAAAACCCGTCGGTTTTGCCGAGGGCGTTGTCATGTGGAGCAGGAAGGGCTAGGACGGTGCATGGCGGATCTTCAGGAAATTGTGGCTTATCTAAATAGGGAGCTAAGGATCTCCGAAATCGAAGATTACCCAGGTGCCCTCAATGGCCTGCAGCTTGAGAACAGCGGCAGGATCGAGCGCGTGGTCTCGGCGGTGGACGCTTCGCTTGCGGTCGTGGAGGAGGCGGCGAAAATGGGCGGACTCCTGCTCGTGCACCACGGGATGTTCTGGCAGGGAGCGCAGCCTCTAGTTGGGCCCGCTTACCGGAAGATTCGGGCCGCAGTCGAGGGAGATCTCGCAATCTACTCATCCCACCTGCCGCTGGACATGCATCCCGTTCACGGAAACAACGTTCTGCTCGCCCATACAATCGGCCTGAGTTCCATCGAGCCCGCTTTTCTCAAAAAAGGATTCCCCATGGGCGTGGTCGGACTTTGGGAGGGGACCCGCGATCAACTTTCCCTCGCCATCATGAAGGCGGTGGGGCGACAGGTAACCATGTGCCCCGGCGGCAACCTTCAAGTCAGGAAAGTGGCTGTTATCACAGGGGGTGCCGGCTCTGAAATTGCGACGATCGCCGCAAGTCAATACGATGCGTTTGTCACAGGTGAGGGGCCTCATTGGAGCTACATTGAAGCAGAGGAGCGTGGGCTCAATGTCTTCTACGCCGGGCACTACGCGACAGAGACCTTCGGCGTGAGGAGTCTGGGAGCACATCTGGCTGCCACCTTCGGGATCGACCATAACTTCATCAGTCGCCCCGGCGGATTGTGAAAAAAGCGGGTGATGGGAATCGAACCCACGCCCCAAGCTTGGGAAGCTCGTGTTCTGCCATTGAACTACACCCGCGACACCTGCTACATAGGATCCCTTTCGCATCCGGCAATAAGAAAATTTGGTACACCTGCATACTTAGGCGCGCGGGATCGAGAAATATGAAAAAAGTGCTTGCTCAAGGGGGCTGGGCCGGTCGATAACTGCCCCGTCAAAAGCGGGCATAGCTTAGTGGTAAAGTTCTAGCCTTCCAAGCTAGCCATGCGGGTTCGATTCCCGCTGCCCGCTCCAGTCAAAGTTTACCAAACAAACATCAGCCAAACATCCCTATGAAAACTTCCTTTAAATTCCTGCTCATGGCCGCCTCCATGGGTGCCATGACGGCTCACGCCGGTGACGATATGGCGCCACGAACACAAGATTGCGTGAGAGCTGCCGAGAATGTCCGCGTTCAAGTCGCCCGTGACCGCAGTGAGGTGCTCAATGCAGTTTCCTCTGCAGTGGAAAGAGATCCAGGCTGCGCCTGCGAAATCACCAAGGTTGCGATCGTCAGCTCCCGTGCCGACAAGCAAACTGTCGCAGCGATCGTCAGTGCCGCCGGCAACGCTGCTCCTGACAAATTGGAGCTCATCGTTCAGTGCGCCACTGCAGCCGCTCCAGATGCCTCTTCTAACATTCAAGCCGCAGCAGCAGGTATCCAGGCTTCCAATGGTCTTGCCGGTGGAGCTGGTCAAGGTGGTCTTGGAGGTGGAATGAATCCTCTTGATTTCCCTGGTGATGCTCCAGGCGTGGCTGTTCAGGGTGCTGCCGGAACCGGTGCTGCTCCTGGTGGTGCTGCGGACGCTGGTAGTGTCGGTAGTCCTGGTGGTGCTCTTGCTGGTGTTGCGGGCACTCCTCCTCCATTCAACGATCCGAATGGGGTTCCATTCTCGCCTCCCGGTCGCCCCTTCACCGGATTCGTTCCTCCGGGGCTTGTGACCAATCCGAGTCCAGAAGGAACTCCTCCAAACCCTTAAGCTTAGGACAACAAGCACCCTCAGAGAAAATTCATGAAAACGAAACTTACACTAAGTCTATTCTCGGCCCTCGCGATCTCCGCAGCATCCGGTAAAGGACTCTATTACGTGCCTAACGATACTGAAGCTTCCGTGCCCGTCACGTGGACCGTTGGTGTCAATGCTATTTATGATGACAACACCACTCCAGGCGGAATCAACGATGGGGACGAAACGATCTCTATCAATCCGTTCGTAGGCGTTTCCTTCGTGAGTATCACCCCACAGACGACCTGGGATGTTTATGCCCGTCTTGGCGTGATCTACTACCTTGATGCTCCGGATGCAGCGGGTGCTGACGACGTTTACGCCCAGTCACGGGTCGGCGTCAATCTCACCCATCGCTTCAACGAGCGCCTCCGCCTCACGAGCCGCAATTTCCTCTCCTACGAATTGGAGCCGGATTACTCCTACGGTTTCGCCACTTCTCGCCAAGTCAGTGAGTATTTCTTCTGGCAGACCGACAACGCGCTCGGCTACCGCTGGACGGACCGTTTCGCGACAGTCACTGGATTTGAGCTCAGCGGCCTTGATTATCAGGACATCCCGAACCAGGACCGGTTCACATGGACTGTCTACAATCAGTTCCGCTACCAGCTCAGCCCTCAGTCGGTGCTCACAGCTACCTACCGCTACTCCGAAACGAGCGCAAGCGACATTGCTTCGGATTCGACCAATCAATACCTCCTCGTAGGTCTTGAGCATCGCTTCAGCCCGAACACTATCTTGATTGCCAATGTGGGTGCCCAGTTCCGCGAAGTGGATCTCGGCAGCGACAGTACCAATCCATATGCGGAAGTCACTCTTCATTCGCAGATCAACCAGCAGTTCGGTCTCCGCGGTTTTGTTCGCTACGGTGCCGAGAACTACGACACGGTGGTTGCTGGACAGTTCTTCCCTACTCTGATCGAGTATGACGAGCGTCTGACCCTTCGGGTTGGAGTGTCCGGTGACTACAAGGTTTCACAGGCTCTCACGTTCTTCGGTGGGGTTGACGTTATCGCCACTGAGTTCGACAGCGGTCGGCTTGTGTCCGGCCCAGGCCCAGTCGTTGGTGCTGACGAGACACTCGTCAGCGCTTACATCGGTGCTTCCCTCCGCTTCACAGACTACCTTGTGGGAACGCTTACCTATACTCACACAAATGCTGAGTCGGACATCATCAGCCGTGACTACGATCGCAACCGCGTGTCGGTAGGTCTCCACGCCGAATTCTGATCATAAAGGCAAGGTGATCATGTGATTTTCAGGTCACCTTGCTTTGTTTTTCAACTCCCGCAGTGTTTCGCATTGCGGGAGTTTTTTCTTCGACTAGCATCCATTGATTTCTATCCCACCACATGAACCCGTCCCATCAGCAAAACGAAGCATCACTCCACGCGGTTGATTACTGGCAGGTCGTCAAGAACCGTTACGGAGTCATTCTTTTGACTCTGCTCCTGGTTTTCATGACCGCTTCCGTGATCACCTATGTGATGCCGAAGAAGTACGAGAGCTCCGCAACGATCGAGGTAAAGCCACGGGAGCGGACCATTCAGCCCTTAGGCCAGGGACTTGCCGCGTCGATGCCCACGATGACGGCCCAATTTTTCGGCACAGAGTTTGAGAAAATCAAAAGCCGTAACTCTCTTGGCAGGGTCGTTGATAATCTCGAACTGGTCAACAAGTGGGGCATGGACCGCGAGAACGCGCTCAACACTCTCAAGGGAATCGTGTCCACTCAGAACATTCGCGGGACGGACTTGATCGCCATCAAAGTCCGCCACACCAATAAAGAGGACGCCCGTGACATCACCGCCGAGGTGGCTCGTGCCTATAAGGAATATCGCACGGAACTCGAAGGCAAATCTCTTGAAAAGGGGATCAACGAACTCAAGAAGACGGTTCGCGAGCAGGAGGATAAAGTTGAGGAGCGCAGGAAAATTCTCACCACCATCAGCCGCACCAAGGACATCATCCCCCAAATGAATCGCAACTCGCCTCGCGCAGGAGGCTTGGACGAGGATCAGGAAGCGAATTACGCGCTGACAATTTACAATGAGCTTGAGCAGGAGAAGATGCAACTCGAGTCGCAAATCCAAAGTCTACTCAAATACGACAGTGAGCAACTGTTGATCTACGCGGCTGGCTTGGACCTACCGGACAACATTATCAAAACCCTTTACCCACAGTACTTGGAGTTGAAGCGGCAGATCGATGGACTTAAGGCCAGTGGACTTGGCGACCGTCACCCGACGATCGTAACCAATGAGCGAGTGCTTGACTCCATGAAAACCCAGCTTGACGAGGGCGTCATCAATCTACGCACCCGCCTTCAGGGGCAGCTTGAGATGTCAAAGGAGCGCCTTGCACGCGTGTTGGTGAAGAAGGATGAAAGTCGCCGTGACGCCCTCGAGCGTAACATTGATACTCAGGACTACGTCGACGCCCAGCGCGATTTCGAAACCGATCAGGCTCTACTTGAACAAATGAAGCTCAAGCTGATCTCGGAAGAGATTGCGGCAGAGATTCCCAATGATACCATCGTTGTTCATGATGACCCAGTGATCTCGGAGGCTCCTGTCAGCCCGAACGTTACCCTCAACCTCGTTCTCGGCGCAGTGGTAGGTCTCATTTTCGGTGTAGGCATCGCATTCTTCCTCGAGTATCTCGATACATCGGTGAAAAGTCTGGAGGATGTGGAGCGCTATCTTCAAGTGCCGGTTCTCGCCGTCATTCCCAAGGATGTGGGAGTTCTCCACAAGCAAAACGGCATGAGCCCCGATGCGGAAGCTTACCGGATCTTGCGGACCAACATTGAGTTCAACAGGAAGAATCCAGAGGACAACGCTATCACTGTTGTATCCGGTGGCGCGGGTGAGGGTAAATCCACCACGCTGGTCAATCTAGCCTACATCTGTGCCCAAGGCGGCTACACCACTCTCATGATCGACGCCGACCTTCGTCGCCCACGTCTTCACACTTTCTTTGATATCAACAATGCCGTGGGTCTGACGAATTTCCTCACTACCGAGCTGATGTTGGAGGATGTCATCCTTCAAACGCCCGTCGACAATCTCTATTTCATGCCATCAGGTATTCTTCCGGCTGACGCAGCTGGAATCTTGAACTCGCGCCGCATGTCGGAGCTGATTCAAGATGTGAAGCAGCGTTTCGACCTAGTGTTGGTGGACAGCCCGCCGATCCTCGGCGTAAGCGACGCCTCGGTGCTCGCTAGCGAGGTGGACCTGACCATGATCGTGGTTCAACACAGAAAGCTACCGCGGAATATGCTTCTCCGCGTCAAGCAAGCAGTCGAGAACGTCGGTGGAACAGTGATCGGTGTCGTCCTCAACAACGTGGACGTCCGCAGCGACAGCCAGTATCAATATTATACCAGCTATTACACCTATTACGCTCCTGCGGAATCGCAGGTCGGCCCCCCTGTCGGCGCTAGCGCTGCGACCGGAACTCCGGGCAAGGCTGAATCTTCTAAAGATGACTTGTATTAATCCGAACAGTGATCTATATCCAGACCGGCCTCATTGGAAAACTTGGAATCAATCGAAAAACTAACAACATGATCCTCAAACACATCTACACGTTTGTTCTAGCTCTCATCTGCACCATCACCCCTGCGATGTCTCAGATCGAAGCTGGCAGCTCCGTTCAGATCACCATTATGGGTGTCCCTGCGGAGGAGAAAGGTAAAATCGACGCAGTTTATCCGGTTTCGAGCGGCGGGACTGTGAATATGCCCTTTATCGGGGCGGTGCGTGCCGCAGGTCTGCAGCCGGAAGCTTTGGCACAATCCATTCAAGGTGCCTATCGCAACGCGCAGGTCTATAATAGCCCTACCATCCAGGTCATCTCCACCGCCGAGGGCTCAAGTGTCGACCAGCAGATGGTTCACATCGGTGGCTCGGTCCGCGGACCCGGCCCTAAGCCTTTTACCCGCAACCTGACCATCTATCAGGCGGTGCAGGCTGCGGGCGGTGCGACTGAGTTCGGGAGCCTGAAGCGCGTGACGCTCTATCGCGCTGGCAAGATGCAGACGTTCGACCTAACCGATCCCCAGGCCATGAGACTCCCGCTTCAGCCCGACGATACGATTGAGGTTCCACAGAAAAACTGGCTCGGCCAATAATTGACCAATTCCCATATTTCGTGGGTCCTCTGCTTGCCATGAAACAAGGAGTGCTACACCTAGCTCCTTTCTTCATGGCAACTTTGTTTTGTGTAGGGGAGGTTCCACCAGAGATTCTGGCGGGACTTACTGCAGATGAGTTTAAGCAGCGGGAAGCTTCTCAACAAAGCCTGCTGAAGTGGGCACGTGAAGGAGACGGGGCCGCCGCCGCTGCGATATTGCGGATATCCAAAACAACGGATGACCCCGAACTCCGCAGGAGATCCCTGGGGGTGCTGAAAGAGCTGAGCGACCATGATTATCTCTCGGACGGCAGCGGCTACCTTGGGATCAACATGCAGGAGGAACCTTTTGGGCAGGCGGACGTAGAGAGGCCGAGATTCGCTATCCGAATCCTCGGGATTATGCCAGATGCTCCCGCAGCCCGTGCGGGGCTGAAACCCGGCGATCTGATAGTAGGGCTTAACGGAGACACTTGGCACGCAATGGGTGCGACGGCCAAGTTTGCCGATCAGATCAGCAAGATGAAGCCGCTTGCCGAGGTGACGCTGTTAGTTCAGCGGGGAGCAGCGGAACCGGAAGAGAGGAAGGTCGTCCTTGGTCGCCGCCCGATCGAGGACCTCCGGCTGGCGCAAGACAGCCTGCAAATGTTGGACGAGCAAGCGCGGGAAAGACATTTTCGAGAATGGTTGAAAACGCTGGATGGGAACGCTAAGTAGACGGCGGCTATAGCTCTAGCTGCCTTGCTTCCCAATCGTTCAGGGGCCGCCATTCCCCCGGCTTCAGTGTGCCGATGGCAAAATCCCCAATCGCGACGCGGAGGAGCCTCAGAGTTGGATGGGAAATCGCAGCTGTCATCCGGCGGACCTGGCGGTTCTTGCCCTCGATAAGTTTCATCTCAATCCAACAATCGGCTACGGATTTGCGGACGCGGATGGGTGGGTTTCTCGGTGGCACTGCCGGCTGAGGATCAAGGATTCTCGTTTGGCAAGGAAGACACCGATGATTTTGGATAACAATCGAACCTTCGCCGAGCTTCGTAAGCGCAGCAGGATCTGGAACGCCCTCCACCTGAATCCAATAAGTCCTCTTGTGGGCGTTCCTTGGGTTCAGGAGCCGTTGGTTCAGGTGCCCTTCGTCGGTGAGCAGCAGGAGCCCCTCTGAATCCATATCCAAGCGCCCAAGAGAATAAATTTCCTTAGGGAACCCAAACTCGGAAAGTGTCCGTTGTCCTGGCTGGTCGGGAGTGAACTGGCAGAGAACTCCGTAAGGCTTGTGAAAGGCGATGATCAGGGGCGTGAGGAGTGTGAGATTCCGAAAAGAAGGTGAATGGAAACATGAATCCTCGTTCGAAATCGATACATGTTTTCACGATGCGGTTTCAGGGCTTGTGATATCCTTTTGTTCATTCAGACCTTACACAGCTGCGCACCCGCCGACACTACCGAAAGCTTCAAAATCGGGTGGCGTGCATGAATCGGTAATGCGGACCTTCGTCTGCCCCCGCAACGGGGCAGCAGACCGATAGATCTCACAAGGGTCTGGCAGCCGCCGGAGACGTTTTATCCGAACTCGGGATACGGTTGGAGTTAGGCAAGGTAGCTTCAAACTTTTTCTTGAACGGCGGCGACGGCAAGCTCTGGGAGGGAGGATAGCGCCTCCTCGATCCGAGGGTTGATCTTGTGTTCGACCGTTTCCACGGCCACGCGAATCGCGTTCCGGACGGCGAGGCCGGTGGAAGAGCCATGGGCAATGATGACGACGCCGTTCACGCCGAGGAGGGGACTTCCGCCGTATGTTTCGTAGCTGCTTTTTGCTTTGAGAGCTTTGAAAGCGCCTTGAGCCAGAAGGGCTCCAGCCATACGAAGGGGGGTCTCTTTCATCTCCGATTTAAGCCACTTTGATACCGCCTTGGCGGTGGCTTCAACGCTCTTGAGGACAATGTTCCCGACAAATCCGTCGCACAGAACGATGTCCAACTTTGTTTCGAAAAGATCGTGGCCCTCGACGTTGCCGATAAAGTTGATGCCGGGGGTGGCTTTGAGGCGTTTGAAGGTCTCTTTGGTGAAATTGGTGCCTTTCTCGTCTTCCTCACCATTGGACATCAGTCCGACCCGCGGCTCTTTCACGCCGAGCACGTGACGGGCGAAAGCTGTCCCCATGATGGCGTATGCCACGAGATGCTCCGGCTTAGACTCGGGATTCGCGCCTGCATCGAGGATGTTGCAGATGCCATGCTCGTTAGGAAGCGGAGAGGCGATACCGGCACGGTCCACGCCTTTGAGGCAGCGGAGCTTCAAGGTCGCGGCAGCGACAGCGGCACCCGTGTTGCCGGCGGATACGAAGGCATCCGCCTTGCCATCTTTCACCAGATCCATGGCGACGCTGATGGAGGAAAGCTTTTTGCGGCGGACTGATTTTGCCCCCGGCTCGGCCATGCCGATGACTTCAGGAGCATGGACGATGCTGATCCGCGGGTCCCGGAGGTCGAGGCCATAGGTGGTGGCTCCGGTTCGAAGGGCACCCTCATCTCCCACCAGATAAAGATGGCTGAGTTTCGGATAATTCCTCAGGGCCTCCATGGCTCCGACGATGTTGATCTGCGGGGCGTGATCGCCACCCATGGCATCCAATGCAACCTTCATAGAAATCGAAGAATTTTAGGGGACAAGCTGTTCCAGTAGTAGTACGAAGAAAAAACCCACGCCAGAGATATCCAGCGGGGGTTCAGTGAGAGTTCCTCAAGAAACAGATCAGAGAGCCTCCACCTCGAGGACCTTGCGTCCGCGATAGGTGCCGCATGAAGGGCATGCAACGTGTGAAGGAACCGTGGCTCCACAATCGGAGCAGGAACTGAAGACAGGAGCTTTCCAGCGGTTCGCGCCGCGGCGCATTTTCTGACGGCTTTTGGATTGGCGACGTTTTGGTACGGCCATGGTCGTATTATAATTTAAGTTTGATCAGTGAGACCCGTAAGGTCATCGAGGGCGGACCAGCGGTCGTCGCCCTCTTTGCGGGGGGCAGGAGATACGTCATCTTCGAGGGGTTTGTCCACTGCTAAATAGCGGGAATCGATTTCGCAGGGCTCCGGGATGTCGCCTTCGTCGCAGCGCGGGTCTGTGGGAAACTCCAGCAAGACCTCCTCGCGCAAAGCTTCCGTCACGTCCACCTGTGAGGAGCCGCCGATTTCCACGGAGAACGCGGCCGACTTCAGTCGGATCGTTTGGAGGAATTCTTTGAGCGTGACGACACAGGTGAAGTAGAAGGGCGCGGAAATGGAGCCTGTGAGCAGCAGCTCGGATTCGAAGCGCTGCGCCCAGAGGTCGTATTTAAGCGGTCCGGCCGATGATGCATCGCCTTCGGGAAGATCGAAGATGGCTCCGTCCAGCTCCCCGGAAAACCCCTGCCCTTCTTCCGGCAGACTGGGGAGATCGATTACCAGTGATTGTTTCATTTGGAAATTCTAGTGCGGGTGTCTGGCCTTGTCTACTGGGCGCGAGAGAGGCTGTTGAGGCCACGCTGGAGTAGCATGCCGTCCACCTCGTTGGAAATCATCTCGTCGAGGTAGAGGGTGAAGTTTTCCTCCAGAAACTCGATCGAGTGCAAGTTGTTCTCGTCGGGCTTGTTGAAGGCTTTGATCAGGACCTCTATGCTGTCGATCTCGACGCCGTTGACCTTGGCGACGATGAGGTTCCGCAATTGCTCGTAGCCGACGGTCGCGGGAGTGGGAATGGAGCCGCTGAGGAAAATGATGCGTCGATATTTGTCGTCATATTTCTCGGGATTTTCATAGGCGTCCAGAAGGTTGAGCGGTGCGCGGGAGGTCCATTCCTCGCCGAAGGCCTGCAGCACTGGCCGGGTCAGTTCTTGGAAAACGAGGCCTCCCTTAACCAGGAAATTGGGCGGGCGGTCGAATTGATAAGCGGGGACCAGGTGATCGTGCGGCTCCTCGCGGGTGAGGGTGGCGGTGATCTCCAGCGGCTCACCATCACGCATGAGCGAGAGCACGATCTGATCGCCGGTGGATTTTTCACCCCTGACAAGATGGCCCCAGAAGACCGAGCCGTAATGCGGGTGCTGATAGTAGCCGCGGCGGTTGATCTGGTAGCCGTCGGCCGCAAGGAGGACATCGCCCTCCTTTACGTCGGCGAGATCGGCGGCACCGCCGGTGCGGACGCTGCTGATGTAAAGGCCTCCCTGATCGGGTTTGAGTTTTAAGAAGTCCCGGAGCGAGGGATCCTCGGTGCGAGCGACCGAGACGCCGAGCGAGGGAAAGCCCGCATAATCCCCGTCGTTTACATTTTCAAGAAAATGGGAAATCACATCCACCGAGAGGACGTCCGAGATCTGGTCGTCGGAATCGTAGCTGAGGAGGATGCCTGCGAGGGCATTATCTTTGAGCACGGGCAGGGAAAAGCTACTTGCGGCGCTCTGCATTGAGGCCTTCACCAAGTAGGTGAGGAAGCTCTGGCTGGGTAGGAAACTTGGGACTACATCAATCGATTGCAGCGTCCCGAAGGTCAGCAGGGTGGTGCCATTGTCCTCTACTTGAAAAATTTGAAGGGAATCAGCGATCGAGGGAGGCTCGGCAAGCGGCAGGGGACGGGTGTCTTTGAAAAAAGCTTCTCTCTCCTCGTCCGTTTCCGTCGTTAGCAGTGCGAGGTTCGCTTCGTAGTCGACAGCGATGAGCTTGGCGGCGGCCGTCTGTGATCCATCTGGGAGCTCAAGTTCTAGGTACGTCGCGTCCGCGACCATTTCAGAAGTTGTCAGCACCTGCCCTGGGGCGACGATCGCCCCGAGGGAGCGAAGGTTCTTTGGCGGCGTCTTCTCCCAAGGTTGCCCGGGATTCCATGACTGGCTGGTGGAGTTGATGCGCACCACGGATTTGACCAGCGGCTGGGTCTCTACGACCGCCACCACCACTTCGCCATCGGCAGGCACTTTAGGAGCTTTCGTGGCTGGTGGGACGGGTTTCTCGCAAGAGATGAAAAGCAGGGCGAGGCCCGGAAGAAGAAGATGTTTCATGTGTGAAAAGGAAGTCTATTTCAGATCGAGCACGTCCTGCATGTCATACAAGCCGGGAGGTTTGTCCTGCAGCCACAGCGCGGCGCGAACGGCTCCGGCGGCGAAGGTCATGCGAGAGGACGCCTTATGGGTAAGCTCCACCCGCTCGCCGTCCGCCGCGAACATCACTGTGTGATCGCCCACGACGTCGCCGCCGCGGAGGGTGTGCATCCCGATCTCGCCATATTTCCGGGGTCCGATGTTGCCCACGCGTCCATGGGCGACATCGTTCTGGTATGAGGTCTCTGTCTCCTCATGGAGAATGTCCAGGAGCCTGCGGGCGGTTCCCGAAGGGGCGTCGATCTTGTGGCGGTGATGCATTTCGACCACCTCAATGTCGAAGGTGTCTTGTTTGAGGATTCGGGCGGCCTGGCGTGTCAGCCAGAAGAGCGTGTTCACGCCTACCGAGAAATTCGGAGCGTGGACGATCGGAATTTCTCTTGCCGCAGCCCGTATGGCCTCCAGCTCGGCATCGCTGTGGCCTGTTGTGCCCATGACCAGGGCTACCTTATGCTGGACAGCTGCCTCGATCACGCTGGCGGAAAAGGAGTGGACGGTGAAATCGATGATGCATTTGGCGGCGCGCACCGCTTCCCGGAGGTTCTCTCCGGCGTCATGGGTGGCGGCGATGGTCGCACCAGGATTGGCCTTGATGGCTTCGGCAACTGCCAGGCCCATGCGGCCGGACTTTCCTGTGATCAATATGGGAAGCATGTGGGTGGATGATGGAGCCGGTCCGGGGAAATGGAAATGGGATTTTTTTGCGGAGCGCCGGTGCGAGATGCTGCCACCGTTTTTCCTTGGACGGATGCGTCTGGTTTCCCCGCGTTTCTCCGGGCGAGTTTGTGGGTTCGCAGGTGGAGATGGTGGCAATGCCCTCTTCCCGGGCCGAAGACAAGAGGGCGAAGCAAGGTCCTCGATGATATCTTCTGGCGCTCCTGAACTCAAAGAGGTTCAATTTCAACCACTGACGCTTCTATCTCTTCTGGCACTTGGCGCAGAAGTAGGTCGAGCGCTGCCCCAGCACGCAGTGGGAGATAGCCCTGCCGCAGATCCTGCAGGGCTCGCCTTTGCGATCATAGACGTAGAGCCTCTGCTTGAAATAGCCGGGTTCTCCATCCGACTGTAAAAAATCCCGCAGCGTGGTTCCGCCTTGGGTGATCGATTCCGTGAGCACTTCCTTGATCGCCCGGACCAGTTTTTCAGACCTCGGCTTTGTAATTTTTGAGGCCGGGAGCAGCGGGTGGATGCCGGAGCGGAACAGAGCTTCCGAGGCATAAATGTTTCCCACACCGACCACCGTCTTTGCATCCATCAGCGCCACCTTGACCGGAATGCTCTTTCTTCGCAGCGCCTGGTAGAGATAAGCTGCGGTGAAAGCGTCTTCCAATGGCTCGGGTCCCAGGTCTTTCAGCAGCGGGTGCGTGGTGGCCTCGACGATCGCGATCAGCAGGATCAGCCCGAAGCGCCGGGGATCGTGGTAACGGAGCTGCTTTCCTGTGGAGAGCGTGAAGGCGACGTGGTCGTGCTTTTTCCACTCATCCGCCGGTGAGACAATCCGCAGGCTCCCGGACATGCCGAGGTGGACGAGCAGGGATTGCCCCCGGTTCGTCTCCAGCAGCAGGTATTTCGAGCGCCGCAGCACCCCGGTGAAACTTGCCCCCGCAAGCTCTTCTACACCCTCGCTCACCGGCTGCCTTAGATCGCGCCGGCGGATGATCACTTCTTGGATTGTTTCCCCGATCAGATGCGGGGAGATGCCAAGCCGGGTGGTTTCAACTTCAGGTAGCTCGGGCACGCTGACCATATTCGGCCGGTTTCCTGTCCCCGCAAGGAGCGGCTGCGTTCCGCTGCCCTCTTTTCCCAACCCTCTCACCGCACCGCAACGAACGATCCTCCTCGCCTAATCCGACGAGCGAGAAGCTTTCTCCTATCGCCGAACTGTGCTACCGATGTTCCATGCAAACATTTCTCGACGCGGCTTTGGTAGCGGACTCACTCTCGCTGGGAGCTCATTGGGTTTATGATCAGGAGGAGATCGCGGAGGCGTTTCCCCTTGGAATCAGGGAATTCGCCGACCCAATCAGCGAGTATCATCCAGGGAAAAAAGCCGGTGATCAGACCCACTATGGCGACCAGGCAATCATGCTCGCCAAATCCATCGAGAAACGCGGCGGCTTCGATCCCCAGGGTTGGCGCGAAGATTGGCTGGAGAGCATGAAGGCATACAAAGGCTATATCGATGGTGCCAGCCGCGAAACCTTGGAGTCCGAGGGCAAAGTCGCCTCCCGCTCCACCGACCTCGGAGGTGCATCCCGAATCGCGCCAATCCTTGATCTGGGGCTGCCGCTCGGCGAGGCGATCACTGCCGTGCGCGCACAAACCGGTGTCACCCATGCGGATCCAGCTGTCGCGGATGCCGCCGAATTTTGTACCCGCGCAGCCTACGCCGTCAAAGATGGCTCAGTCTTCGAAGACGCTCTCGACTTGGCAGCCAACCAAGGCATTTATAAGAAACTAGATGTGGAGGATTATCTCGAAGCTGCTGTCGGCCTGCGCGACGAGAACTTTCCCAAAGCAGCCGCCAGACTTGGTCAGGCCTGCGGTGTCAACAAAGCCTTCCCACTGGCCCTCTATTTCCTCCTTCGCCCGGAAACCGATTTCGAGAAAACCCTGAGCGACAACGCCCTCGCCGGTGGTGACTCCGCCGCCCGCGGGATGCTCATCGCCCTCCTCTTCGCCGCCGAGGATCCGGATGTCGCTAGCTCCCTCGCCGCCCGTCTAAACAGGTAAGGGCGATAGTTGTAGCAATACCGGCAGGCTCTGGTCTGATGGCTTCAATCCGCGCCCCCCGTGAAGGGGGCGATGAACCGAAACCGGAGGGCGACAGCGATTACTGATGTTTCAATCCGCGCCCCCCGTGTGGGGAGCGATGGTGGGTTGCCGTAGATGGAACGGCCCACAACCGTTTCAATCCGCGCCCCCCGTGTGGGGAGCGATCTGCGATGGATGTCTCGCACCTGACGTTTCAAGGTTTCAATCCGCGCCCCCCGTGTGGGGAGCGATGATCTAGAAATCGGGCGCTTTCCACCTTTGCGGAGTTTCAATCCGCGCCCCCCGTGAAGGGAGCGATAGGGGACGGTGGCCTACTGGCTGCGGACCTCGGCGTTTCAATCCGCGCCCCCCGTGACGGGAGCGATGATGGCGGAAAGAACAAGGTGGTGCCAGAGGGAGTTTCAATCCGCGCCCCCCGTGAAGGGAGCGATCCTTTGTTCGCAGATTTGCAACACGCATCCATTTGTTTCAATCCGCGCCCCCCGTGAAGGGAGCGATGCTTGCAGCCGGTCCGGCAATCTGATGGCTTGGTGTTTCAATCCGCGCCCCCCGTGAAGGGAGCGATTCGCCCGGCTGCTTCATCGCGGCGAAGAGCTGGGGTTTCAATCCGCGCCCCCCGTGAAGGGAGCGATAAGGGTTTCCAGTTTTCCGCGCCTTGGCGTCTGTGTTTCAATCCGCGCCCCCCGTGAAGGGAGCGATTTAGGTTTGAACCATCTTTCCCCGCTTCATGGGTGTTTCAATCCGCGCCCCCC
>JBGTDO010000086.1:0-88684 GCA_041748235.1 Akkermansiaceae bacterium
GTGGCAAGGGCCACCTTGCGGGGGTTGCCCTTGCGGAGAGGCAACAGCGTGCCTTCGTCATCCACCAGCCCCAGTTGCACCAACCCTCCGGCCACCAGCCTCTCCGCCTCGCGCTCCCCGTGGCTCCGGATCGGCGCGGAACCATGGCTACCCTTGCTTATCAGACTTGGAGAGTCTGGGCGGCTCAAGCTTGATTGGGCCCGCGGTCGTGGTCCATGCGGAAGGTCTTGCCGCGCAGCTTAGCGTTGCGGGTTTTCTGGATTGCCTGATCCGCCAGTCCTTCCGGCACATCCACCAGGGCATGCTTCGGAAACAGCGTGATGCGGCCCAGCGAACCGTCAGGCAAGCCCGCTTCGCGGTACATCATGCCGACGATGTCTTTCGGCATGATGCCAGCGCCCTTGCCGAGCGAGATGAAAAGCCTTGTCATGCCTCCCTCCACCGGACCTGCGTCGCGGTTTGCCGAACGCTCGTAGCGCTCCGGTGAGTCGCCACCGGCGTTTTCGCGGCGCTCCGGCCTTGGGCGTGCTTCCTTGCCCGCTTTGAAATCCTTCTGCTGCGGACGATCCGACTCGCGGTCCTCTTGGATCGCCTCGCCTTCTCGGCCGCTTGTTTCGCGCAACATCGTGATCAGGGCACCGGCGATGTCGGTCGGGGTGTGCCCCTGCTCGAGAAGGCGGTCGATGCTTTCCTGATAGGAATCGAAGCCGCCGGTCTCCAGCCGCTCTTTCAGCGTTTCAAAAATTAGATCCGCGCGGCGTCCCTCCACCTGTTCGACCGAAGGAATTTTCTCCCGCTTGATCACTTGGCGGGTGTAGCGCTCCACGCCCTGGAGGCGGTAAATCTCGCGCCCAAAGACAAAACTCACAGCCCGACCCGAACGCCCGGCACGGCCCGTGCGGCCGATGCGGTGAACGTAGTCCTCCGGATCCGTCGGCAGGTCGTAGTTAAAAACAATATCGATCTCATCGATGTCCAACCCGCGCGCCGCGACATCCGTCGCCACCAGCAGTTCCACCGCGCCGTCCCGGAAGCGTTTCAAAACCCGCTCCCGCATCTGCTGGGTGATGTCACCATGCAGACGGTCTGCAGCGTAACCGCGGTTGACCAAGTCCTCGGTGCACTCGTCGACTGAACGCTTGGTGTTGCAGAAAATGATACCGAGCCGCGGAGGGTTCATATCCAGAATCCGCGATAGCACCTCCACCTTCGAGCGCTGCCGCACCTCGTAATAAGCCTGCTCGACCGTTGAAACGGTCATTGCCTTTTGCTCAATCTGAATCAGTTGCGGATCGTTGCCGAATTTTTTGATGCAACGCGAAACTCCCTGATTCATCGTCGCGGAGAAGAACAGGATCTGCCTTTTTTCCGGCAGCGCCGCCAACACTTCGTCCATCTCTTCCTTGAAGCCCATGTCGAGCATGCGGTCCGCCTCATCGAGAATCGCCATCTTGATCCGGCTCGCGTCAAAGGAACCCCTGCGCAAGTGATCGAGCAGGCGCCCCGGCGTGCCCACCACGAGTTGTGCCCCATCGCGCAAAGCGCGGAGCTGCCGATCCATAGGTGCGCCGCCGTAAACGGGAGTTGCTTGTAGACCTTTTTTCTTAGCTCCGAGCCGGTGCACCTCTTCACACACCTGCACCGCCAGCTCACGCGTCGGGCATAGGATCAGCACCTGCGGATAGCGCTCGTTCACATCGATCGCCGCCAGAGCGGGCAAGGCGAACGCAGCCGTTTTCCCCGAACCAGTGGCGGAAAGTCCCAGAATATCCTTACCAGCGAGGGCGGGAGGAATGCTGAGCGCCTGGATTGGAGAAGGCCGCTCATAGCCTAGTGTTTCGATAGCAGCCAACAGGTCGTCGGGCAGCCCGAGCTCGGAAAAAGGAGGTGTGTCCATATAAGAAAACCGCAGCTTTTCGCCGGGGGCGGGGACTCTTGCACGTTCTCCGTCGGAAAAACAAGCTCGGAATCCACCAATAACCCGCCCGCTTATTCAGCCTTCCAGCGGTAGTGCCCCGTCAGTGGAAACGACGCAAGCCGGTCCTCCTCCCGGGCTCCTCCACCGATGTTGTGAATGACCAGCGGCAGGCCCTTGTCGTTCTTCCGGCTGCTTACAATCATGATGTGCGGCAGGTTCGGCGGCACGGTGCAGGTGACGATATCGCCAGTTTGGAAAAGCCCCTCCTCCAGCGCGACCGGTAGGTGCAGCTTCAAGTGATGGCGCTCAAAATAGACCCGCAGGTTCGGCACCCGCCGGTGATCAATATTTTTATCCGGCCTCTTCAGACCCCATATGCTTGGGTAATTCCGGAAGTTCGCCTTCATATCCTCATGAACGAGCTTCTGCAGATCCGCCCCCATTGCATCGCGAAAACACCTTATCACCACATCCGTGCACACTCCCCGCTCCCTCGGCACATCGCCTCCGGGATATCCAAGCGAGACGTAAGCCGGATCGTAACTCAAGGTCACTCCAATCTGCTTCCGCGCCGCCTCGACGATTTTTTCGCCACTTCCGGCGAAACCGGCTACGGTAAATAACAACCAAAGCGACAACAGCGTTTTCACAAGCCCCACCAGACACTGACGAAGCACCCTTGGCAAGACCAAGCCGCTCCGGCCCGATTC
This sequence comes from Akkermansiaceae bacterium, assembly GCA_041748235.1. GTDB lineage: Bacteria > Verrucomicrobiota > Verrucomicrobiia > Verrucomicrobiales > Akkermansiaceae > Luteolibacter. Next base: position 2,629 of record JBGTDO010000086.1, read on the forward strand.
CGGTTGCGACTTCTCCCGCAAAACGTCACAAGCTTCCCAGCACCTATAAACGCCGACTTTCTCCCATGAGCCAAACTCGAACCATCAACTCCGCAGTGATCCGTCTCGGCCTTCTTGCGCTCCTGGTCATTGTCGGACTCTTCACCAGTTTCTACACAGTCCCTTCGGAAGCACAGGCCGTCGTGCTTCGCTTTGGTAAACCGATTGCCACCACCGACCCCGGGCTGCATTTCAAGATCCCCTTTGGTATCGACCAGCACCATCTGGTGGAGGTGCGTCGCCAGATGAAGCAGGAGTTCGGCTTCGGCACCCCCGGCGCGACCAACCCTTGGCAGTCCTCGGAAACCTCCGAGCAACAGGCCGAGAAGAGCATGGTCACCGGAGACCTGAACGCGGCCCTTGTCGAGTGGGTGGTGCAGTATCGCATCGATGATCCGCAGCAGTATCTTTTCGAGGTCCGCAATCCCGACGCCACCCTTCGCTACCTCTCCGAGAGCGTCATGCGCGAGGTCGTCGGTGACCGCACCGTCGACGAGGTCATCACCATCGGTCGCCAGGAAATTGAAACCCTCGCCAGCGAACGACTCCAAGCCGCAACCCGTGCCTACACGATGGGTCTCCGCATTGATCAGGTGCAACTGAAAGACGTGAATCCCCCGCACCGCGTTCAAGCCTCTTTTAACGAAGTCAACCAGGCCCAGCAGGAGCGCGAACGCGCGATCAACGTTGCCAACGGCGAGTATAACAAAGAAATCCCACGCGCCCGCGGTGAGGCCGACCGCATGATCTCCGCGGCCGATGGCTACGCCACGAAGCGCGTCAACGAAGCCGAAGGTGACGTCGCCGCTTTCGAAGCCCTGCTGGTAGAGTTCACGGAAGCCCCTGAAATCACCCGTCGCCGACTTTACCTGGAAACGATGTCCGAGATCCTCCCACGCCTAGGCAAGTCGATCATCATCGATCAGGAAGCAAAAGGCATCCTCCCCCTGCTCAATCTCGACCAGTGATCGCTGCGGTCACCGCTCCATTCGTTTCTAGAACATGAAGAATCTTCTCATCATCCTCTCACTCGTCCTAGTCGCCCTGATCGTCGTTTTCATGGCATGCACCTACACCGTGCGTCCGACCGAGCAGGTCATCATCACCCAGTTCGGCGAACCGAAGGGCGACCCCGTCACGGAACCCGGCCTGCACTTCAAAGTCCCTTTCGTCCAAGACATCAACCGGATCCCCAAGAACATCCTACCATGGGACGGCCAGCGCAATGACATGCCGACCCGCGACAAACTCTACATTTCAATTGACACCTTTGGCCGCTGGCGCATCACCGACCCGCTCGAATACTTCCGCCGCCTGCGGGACGAGCGTTCCGCCCTCTCCCGCCTTGAAGACATCCTCGGCTCGGAAACACGCAACGCGATCGCCAAGCACGATTTGATAGAAATCGTTCGCACGGACAAAACCCGCACTCCTACAAAAGACGAAACCCTCGACGAAATGACCGAGGGCCAGTCCGGTAACATTGGCGTTCTTCCTCCCATCCGCAAAGGCCGCTCGACCATCGAAGCCCAGATCCGGGCTGCCGCCAAAGACAAGCTCGCACCCTTCGGCATTGAGCTCCTGGACGTCCGTTTCAAGCGAATCAACTACAACCCCTCAGTCGTGGAAAAAATTTACGAGCGCATGATTTCCGAGCGCCAGCAGATCGCCTCCAAGTTTCGCTCCGAAGGTGAGGGTGAGGCCGCACGCATCCTCGGTGACAAAGAGCGTGATCTGAATGAGATTTCCTCCGCCGCCTACAAACAGGTGCAAACCATCCGCGGCCAGGCCGACGCCAAAGCCTCAGAAATCTACGCCCGTGCCTACGGCCAGAACCCGCGCGCCGCCGATCTCTATGAATTCACCAAATCCATGGAGATGTATCGCAACACAATCGGCAAACAATCCACCATGGTCCTCTCAACCGATTCTGATCTCTTCAAATATCTCAAATCATCTGACGGCCGCAGGGGAGTTCCATCCGTCGGGGTGCTCCCGCGCCTGTCAGAATTGCCGCCTCCTCCCGTTGAGCCCCCGCCACCGACCGAACCCGCAGAACCCGCCGAGGACAAGCAGCCGCTCCCGATTGTGGAACCGCCGCTTCCCCAGAAATGATAGCCAGAGCGCATGAGCACGCCTCCAGTCCGTATCAAGTTCATTTCTAGGGTAAAGCTGCCGGATTGGAATATCGGCAACGACTACCTCCGCCGCTTCCCCAACCGAGAACCCATCTGGGACAACTGCGAGTTCATCTTCGACCGCGATTGCCGTGATTACGACTGGCTCGCGGTTTATGACGATCTCCCACGCGACCGCCCGGAAGAAATCCTCGCCTGCTCCCGGCAGAACACCCTGCTTCTAACAGGAGAACCCTCTTCCATCACCCGCTACGGTAAGCGCTTTCTCGCCCAGTTCGGCCACGTCCTCACAAGTCAAGAACCGCACGCGATCCATCACCCGAGTCTGATCCACCGCCAGCCCGGCCTGCTCTGGTATTACGGCGGGCCGGACCATCGCGGCAATTACGACTGGCTCAAAACTGTTACTCCTCCGGAAAAAACCAAATCCATTTCCTGCGTGTGCTCCACCAAGGCTATGGGCCACACCCTCCACTCGCAACGCCTAGCCTTCGTCCGCCGGCTGATGGACGGCGATCTTCCCCAGCTCGATGTCTGGGGCTACGGCATCCGCCACCTCGACAACAAGGCGGACGCGATCGATCCCTACAAATACCACCTCGCCATAGAGAACCACTCCTGCGACCACCACTGGACCGAAAAGCTCGCCGATGCCTTCCTCGGTTTTTCCCTCCCGATCTACTACGGCTGCACCAATCTCAACAAATATTTCCCCCCGGAAAGCTACATCTGGATCGATATGCGCGATCCCGGCCGCGCCCTCGCCACCATCCGCGAAACCCTCGCCTCCGATCCATACGACAAGCGCCTCCCCGCCATCACCGAAGCCCGCCGCCGCGTCATCGAGGAATACGCAACCTTCCCGCAGCTCGCCCGGACCATCTCCGCGCGCCACTCCACCTCCGCTCCCACCTCCGGATCCAGAATCCTCGGCCGCCGCAAGTTCCGCAGCAGGCACCCCGTCCGCGCAACCTGTGACCTCATCGAAGGGCGGCTCCCAAAGCCCTCTGCTCCCGCTTAGTGATAGTAGGCATCCTGAAAAACCGGATGATCCTCACGGGCAAAAACGATCTCGATTTGCCACAGCGCGTCGTCAGACGGACGATACATCGGATCAAAAATATCCACCGGCCGAAAGCCACGCTCCTTCAAATGCTGGCACATGTCGAAAAACAACAAAGAGCCTTCCGTAAGGAAAAAGTTATAGCACTCCATCACGATAACATCCGTCTGTTTGAGCATTTGTTGGCAGCCCGCAAGAATCTGCGTCTCGAATCCGTGGGTATCGAACTTGAGGAGGAAAGGTCCGTCCAAGTTCCGCCGTTCAAGCTCCGAGTCCACCGTCACCATTGGGACCTTCACGTAAGTCTCGTCGTGACCGAGAGTTGAGGCCACTCCGCCAAACGGATCGGTGTTGAGAAAAGCAATCTCCCCTTCCCGGTCACCGGCCGCAACCAAGGCGAATTGACAGTTTTGGTTCGCATCGCAAAATTTCTCAAGAGCTGGCTTGTGCACCTGCTGCGCCTCTATGAGCAGGTAATTCACACTTGGGTAAAACTTCATGCAGAGATCGCTCCACATTCCGTTGGAAGCTCCGATATCGACAACCGTTTTGATATCCGGAAACCGCTTCGCGCAAGCCTTCATCGCGTAGAAAAAACCAGACCTCTTGTCTTTGCTCACTGCGTCCTCAACCGCCGTTTCCACTGCTGCATGGATGCGTGCTTGAACATCCGACTCCCGCACCAGGGAGAGCCCCCGCGAACGGGCTCTTGCGGCCAAAAACTGATCAAGTAAATTCATACGTCGGGACGACCCTTGGCTTTCCTTCGCGCCTTGCCAAGGAACTTTTCCGGCGGCAACTACCGCCATAGCCGGGGCTATCGGATTGACTTGAAACGCAGCGGTCGGGACTATCGCCACGGCTGGAGGAAAAGAGAATTGAGACGGAAAATCACAATCATACACAAGGGAGGAAAGGTGCACACCTGGTGCGAGGATCTGCATGCGGGCTTTTTGGAAGCAGGCTGTGAAACCCACGTGATCGCCCTGAGGGACAGGAGTGTCGAGGAGCGGCGGACAGAGGCCAAGACCGGCAAAAAATACTTCGCAAACCCTGCGACTATCGCGCGCATCACCGCCACCATCCGACAGCAGAAGCCGGACCTCATTATCCTCTTGAACGCCGTCGGCCTGCCGGATGACGCCAACGACCAGATCCGTTCAGGCGATCCGAAAATGCCGGTCGTCAGTTGGCTCGCCGACCATGTTCCCGTATTTCCTCCCGGCGTCTCGCATAATCTCGACGCGATCTACTATTTTGATTCCGCGACGCTACCTGTGCTGCAAACCGCTTATTCCGGCACCGGGGCACGCCTGGAATTTCTTCCGCTCGCGGCCAACCCGCTACGTTTTACCAACCACTCTTTGTCATGGAACCATAGAAAGTCCGGGCTCGTTTTCATTGGAAACAACACCGCGCCGCGCCGTGAGATCATACGCGATCTGCAAAGGCTGACGGCGGTGGATCCCTACGGCCCGAAAGCCGAAGCTGGCTGGCGGTTCTGGCGACGACGCAGATTCAGTCCGGCTGCCTCCTCCAAACTCTATGGCTCCTATCAAGCGGTATTGAACATGCTGCAACCGCCCAACACCATCCACGGCCTGAACTTGCGCGCCTTCGAAGTGCCGCTTTGCGGCGGTCTCGGAACCTACCCCGCAGCCCCCGATCTCGCCGACTCATTTGTGCCCGGCGAGGAAATTGTCTCCTACGAAAGCAACACGGACCTGGCTCACCAGCTAGAGAAAATTTTTGCTGATCCCCGGCGCTCCGAAGCCATCATCCGCGGGGGCCGCGAGCGGGTGCTGAAGGATCACACTTACCATGAGCGCGCCCGGCGCTTGCTGAGTGACTGGCTCGCGTGATTGAATCTTTTTTCACATGAAAGCCAGCGTTCTGATCAACAACTACAACTACGCGCGCTTCCTGCCGGACGCGCTAGCCAGTGTGGCCGCGCAGACACACGCCGCCCATGAAATCATCGTGGTCGATGATGGCTCAAAAGACGAATCGCTTGCGGTACTGGCATCCCTTCAGGAAAGATATCCAAACCTCCGGATTCACCCTCAGGAAAACGCCGGCCAGCTAGCGGCCATGAGAGCGGCGATAGAACTCGCCGCCGGCGACTGGTGCTTCTTTCTCGATGCCGACGACGCGTGGGAGCCACTGCATCTGGCAACCGCCGCCCAAGCAATCTCGTCACACCCGGAAGTGGGGGTATGGTACTCAGGACATCAGGAATCCGAAGGTCCGCCGCTCTACCGCAGCAAATGGCCTACGGGTCCATCAGGTCCGTTCTCCAGCCTCGTCTCCGTCACCGGCGTCCGCATCGGTACCATCACCTCCACCGTCGCGCTGCGTCATGACATAGCCACGGATATAGCCAGCCTTCCGCGAGAGCTAGACGAAGATTGGCGCATCCGTGCTGATGACGTCTTGCTTTACGCCGCAGCCTTTGCAGGAGCCATTTTCTACCATTCGGAAGAGAAAACCGCCCGCTACCGCATCCATGGTGGCAATGCCTTCGCCCACCAGAACGCCCGCGAAGCCGCCTATCGCGAACACAAAAAACGTCTCTTCGAGATCTGCCGCAAGCGCAATGGAATCGATCCCTCCCTCCATCTCGAGCTGTTGAAACGGGAACTAGATAGCTACCCGCCGGAGCGCCGCAGCCATGAAGCGTTGCGCCGCTACCGCCGTGCAATGCGGCGCCTGGACGCACCGATAGGCCAACGCCTCAGGACGTGGCTCTCGACCTACCGCTGATCTCCAGGGAAAAACTCCAGCAGAACCTCCGCCAGCCGATCCTGGGAGTGGTCGTGGCGATAGCCCTCCCAATCGGGTTGGCTGGAATCCCGCCACTCCCCCACCCGGGGTGCCAGCTTACTGATAACCGCAGCCAAGGTCTCCTGGGAATAGCCCGAAGGAAGCACTTCCCCCATCCGGTAGCGCCGCACCCGCTCCGCCATCAGGTAGCCGTCGGTGACCAGCACCGGCTTCTCGAACAGCGCCGCTTTTGTTAGCGTGTTGCTGCTGTGAGGGAAGTCATGATATGCTGCGAAGATGAGATCGCAGCTTTGGAAAACCGCGTTATACGTCCCCTCGTCAAGAATTCTGCCATCTTGAATCCACACATTTGACGAGCTGGCTATCAGCCGCAGCAGCCTCTGATCCTCCTCTGGAAACATGCTCCAATGCACCTCTCCGGCGAACGCATAAACAACCTCGTCCGTCTCATCCGCGAGGGCGCAACGGGCCAAAACATCCACCCCTTTGCTCGGCAATAGATGTCCCATGACTCCAACAATCGGCCGACCCGCTGCGAACTTGCGCAGGGACGCTGCAAAAGCATCGTCACCCCCGACTGATGCATCAGCAATATCCGGTAGCGCCATCACCGGACGTCCCACAACTTTCGCGACCGCCGATGCTATCCTCTCGTCCAACATCAACAGGCCCCGGAGTCCTGGAAGCGGCCAGATCCGGGAGATCGGCCACTTGCGCTTTACTCCGGGAATACTCTTATGCGGGTGATGAAAAGCGTGCGGATGAAGATAAAGCCCCGACCACTTCCTGCCCCTCATTGCCCGGATCACCGAATGCAAAACCCGAACCTGATGTTCATAGAGGCAGGCAAAATAAATCTCAGCGCCGCCGCCCCAGAGCTTTTCCGTCTTCCGGACTTCTTTTACGATGTTTCCAGCGTATGCACGAAAGGCCAACCCCAGCGGCCACCGCCTCCTTTTACGAATCCATTCCGGATCGGGAACCAACGCCAGCCTAACACGCCCGAGGTCAGCCTCTGAAAATTCTTTAGAAAGGGCATCCAGCAGTTCCTCCGGTTCCCGGCACAGCACCAGCAGTTGGTGCCCCTGCCGCAGCAGAGTTGCTGTGAAAATCCGGAGATAGGTATCGTGGTGCCCGCCCTGGTTCCACTCGATCAGAGCCAGAAAGCTGCCCTTGCCGCTATCCATGGGAGGAGCGGGTTTCAAGCGATGGCAGCAAATCCTCTATCTCGCGGAGGAGCGGAGGCTTCAACCCGCCGTCACGATGCCGGCTGATCATCTCCTTTTTTTCCTTCCTGAGCTTCAGCGCCTTCGGATTCAAGAACCATGGCAACGGGCTTGCATCCTTCGCCTGCCGGAAATTGGCTCGTGCCCGGGCGACCGGATCGTGGGAAATCTTGTTCTGCTGTTCGATAAAAGCCGTGAACAAAGCCGCCAGCTTCATTCCGATCACATCGCTGTGTTGCTGAATCGTTTCTAGGGCGACACTGCGGATGTTGCGGCAGAGCTCGTCCATCCGATCGAGATCAAAAGGCTGGTCCTTCTCATGAAAAAGGAAGGTGGAACCCTTACGCGGCGTGTAGCAGAATCGCGTTTCAAAAGCGTATTTCAACGGCCACGCAGTATCGCCACAGACACCGCAGTCGAGCGGAAACGGCCGCGCCCGGAGGTGATTTCCACGATAGAGATTGCTCGCAGAGCTTCCTAAGATCGAAAATGGCACCTGGATCAGCCCCTGCGCAAACATGTAGAGCGAGTCCAGAACCCTCGGCTCGGTGATTCCCGCCTCGGCGATAATCCGATTGATCGGCCAGTCATGTGCAGGCAAAGAATTACCCTCGCTTGTCTCGAAGATCGGAGGGCTGCAGATCACATCCGCTTCGTTTTCTTCAGCGTGAGAAAGCAGATGAAGCAGTTGGTCGCGATCCATCTTGTCCCCAGCGGTAGAGACGTAGATCCACTGGCCCACGCTTTGCTGGATGCCATGGTTCCATGACTGATAGAGCCCCTTGGGATGGGAGACGATCCTCAGGCAGCGATGGATCAGCTTCTCGCGAAGCAGCTCCAGCGTTCCGTCATTGGAATGGCTGTCCACGACGATCACTTCGTCAGCCAGATCCGACCACGTATTGAACGTTTCGATATGCCTCTCAAGCAGTTTGACGCAGTTGAGGGTGGGGATAAGGACGCTTAAGTTCATGTCGGAATCCTCCGGTTGACGGATTTAGAGCTTGGGGATCTTAAGGATCGACTCTCCCTCTTCCACCGAATCCCGGAGGATTCTGTCCAGCTTACGCTTGGTGGACACCAGTTGATTCTTCAACGATCTCGCACGCCAGCCTTCAGCACTGAAATACCACGGTGTAGCCAATCTCGCCTTCACATTCTTAAAATGCTGCCTGACATAGACGATGATGTGGTCCAGTGCCTCAAGATAATGATGCTGCAAGACGACAGCGTCATCTTTGTCCAAGGTTCTCCACCCTCGCTCCTTCAGTTCGTAGTAGAAGTGTGTCTGATATTTTTGATCGATGGACGTCGGCTTGAGATCGGTCTTCAACAATTCGAGCACCTCCTTCAGATAGGCATCCATATTACCGCTGAGCTGGCCCGCGCGCCTGCGGTGGATCCCGGTGAGACTGTTGATACAGTAATACTCCGCATGCACCGCCATCCTCCGCCACAGATCGAAATCACCGGCCAGGCGCAGGGACACGTCCAGACCTCCTACCTTGTCCCACAGCTCGGATTTCCAGAAGATCCCTTCCTGCTGGATGAAGCCGTATTTATCATCGTGATAGATTCCGGCAACCACATCGGCCCGCAGGCGCGGCTGCGGATCGTAAATCCCCGCGAGGAAACCGCTCTCCGACATCAGCGTTGTGCGCCCACCAATGAATTGCGCTTCCTGCTCAAATTCGATGAAAGAAGCGACTGCAGCAAGAGCCCCAGGAGGCAAGAGATCGTCCGCATTGATCCACGCCATCACACAAGAGTCGGTGCCTTTACGAGCGTTGTTGAAGCCCAGGTTGATCGCATGATACATCCCGGAATCATTTTCTATTACATAATCAAAAGTAACACCCCTACAAAAAACCGGAAGCACGCCATCACTCACATATCTTTTCCATTTCTCAAGGATGACATGAGTATTATCCGTCGACCCGCCATCCTGAACATGATAATGGATCGTGAAATCCCCAGCCTGATTCAGCACCGATTGAATGGTCTGCTCGATGAAGGCGTCGAGGTTGTAACTTGGCGTCACAATGACGAAATGAGGAGGCGCTGAGTTGATGGAATTCATGAAAGGCAATCGGTCACAAGGTAGGGGAAGCCGGACTTGAGGTTCAAGCGGCAAATATACGCTACACCTGGTACTGCAGGCGGTGGAGGTGGGAGTAGAGGCCGGCGTGATCCTCCATCAGCTGATCATGCGTGCCGCTGGCGACAAGGCCACCATTCTGCATCACGTGGATGACCTTGGCATTGCGGATCGTGGAGAAGCGATGAGCGATGACGATGGTCGTGCGACCCTCCATCAGTTGGTCAAATGCCATCTGGATCTTCTGCTCGGATTCGCTGTCCAGAGCGGAAGTTGCCTCATCCAGCAGAAGGATCGGCGCGTTTTTGAGGAACGCACGGGCGATGGAAAGCCGTTGTCGCTGCCCACCCGAGAGGCTGGCTCCGTTCTCACCGATCTGGGTATCATAACGCTGCGGTAGCTCCATGATGAAATCATGCGCGTAGGCAGCGCGGGCGGCGGCCTCCACTTCCTCATCAGTCGCCTCCGGGCGTACCAGCCTGATGTTGTTTTTGAGACTGTCCGAGAACAAAAATGTATCTTGGCTAACCAGTGAGAGCTGTTTGCGCAGTGAGACCGTGTTAAAATTGCTGATGTCCTGATCGTCGATCACAACCGCGCCGGTGTCCGGCACATAGAAGCGTTCAATTAGATTTAAGATCGTTGATTTGCCGCTGCCCGAGGGACCCACCAGCGCGGTGACTGAGCCGCCGGGGCAAACGAGGCTCACGTTGTGCAGCACCGGATTCCCCTCACGGTAGGAAAAGCTCACGTCTTTCAGCTCAATCTTCCCGGCTGTGACCGCAAGCTGAGGCGCGTTCTCCACATCCTTGATCGAGTGGTCCGCATCGAGCACATCATAAAGCATCCGCACGCCGACTAGTGACGTTTGCAAATTCACATTCATCCGGGCGATCCGTTTGATCGGCTCGTAGGCAAGCAAAAGCGCTGTCAAAAACGCGATCAGCGAATCGGCGCTCTGCCCCAGCACCACGTTCCGATAGCCGCCATAAAGGACGATACTGGCGATAGCGACGCCGCCCATGAACTCCATGACCGGACTGCTGCGGTTCGAAACCGTTGCCAGCTTGTTCGAGCGAATCTCGACACCACCTATAGCCGCATCGAAGCGACCGCGCATGTGCGGCTCTAAAGAATAGGACTTGATCAATTTGTTTCCCACGATCGCCTCTTGGATCGCGGAAACGATCTGCACAAATCCCTGAAACTCCGCCCTGGCGATTTTTTTGATCCGCTTGATGATTTTTCCGAGCAGCAGCACCACCGGGGACATGATGAAAATGGCGGCCAAGGAGAGCCTCCAGTCGAGGCTGAACATCGCGATGAATAGCGCTAGCGCCGTGAATACATCCTGCACCCGCATCATCAGGAGATTCATCACCTCCCGCGCGGAGTTCGCCGAGTGGGAAGTCCGCGTAATCAGATCGCTAGAGGGAAAATGGACGAAGAACGCCAGCGACTGATCCAAAATGTGATTTCCCAAGCGGTGCTGCTGGCGCGCCACAATATTATTACCAATTTTCGATAGAATCACTGAGGAACCGTATTGGGCGGCACCTTTGATGCCGAAGACGATAAGAATTGAAATGGCGACGCCTGTCACCAGCAGCATCCCGGGCTGAGCGTCGGCGAAATAGGACTCCAGGAAGGTGTTCACCCATGGGATCTTCGAGGCCACCGGGCTGGCACCGCCCTCGATCAGGCGGTCAGGTGGACTGAACACCACCCGCGTGATGTCGCGCATCAGGAAAACCGACGCGCCCGTGGCGGCAGCGGCAGCAGCCATGAGAATGAAGGCTTTTACGTAACGGGAGACGTACAGGTGGAAATTTTCGCGCAGGACGCGGAGAATCAGCTGCCGAGAGGTAGGGTCTGCAAAAACGTGTTCTTTGGGTTCGGACATGAAATCTATGGGAGCCGGAAGGGGCGTTAAAGGGATTGCTCCCGGCTGTCGAGGAATTCCTCCGGTGTGGCGGTCGCGGTGCCGACTTTAGAGACAACGATCCCCGCCGCAAGGTTGGCGAAGTGTGCGGCCTCCACTGCGGAAGCACCGGCAGCGAGCGCGGCCGTCAAGGTGGCTATCACGGTGTCACCCGCTCCGGAGACATCGAAGACCTCGCGGGCGCGTGTGGGCAGACGTTTGATGATTTTTCCCTCACGACAAATCGCCATTCCGTCCGCTCCGAGCGTGATTACCAAAAGCTCCGGCGCATATTTCTTGTGAATCAGACGGCAGGTTTCCTCCAGCGGGTAAGGCTCCCCGAGAGAGGGCTCGGCCAGGTCGGCAAGCTCGAGAGCCTCGTGGCGGTTCGGCGTGATGAGGCTCGCTCCGTGGAAGCGGAGCAGACGGGAAGGCTTTGGGTCAACCGCGAGCAGCTTCCCGTGCTTCGCCGCGAGCTCGAATACCTGATCCAGCAGCTCCTGAGTGATCAATCCCTTGGCGTAGTCGGAAAGAATAACCGCATCCGCGTCGGCAACCAGCGTGTCGAGCAGTCCGGAAGTTTGCGAAAGCGCATCGATCGCATACGTGGCGCGTGGCGCCTCCCGGTCGATCCGGCAGAGCTGCTGGGTGCGGACGATCACACGGGTCTTCACTATCGTCGAGGTGTTCTCGCTGCGGATGCAACCGCCGGAATCAATCCCTGCATCGTCTAGAAGCCTCAACAGAGTATCGGCATTCGCATCCGCGCCGAGCATGCCGACCAACGAGGCACCGGCACCGAGAGAAGCGAGATTTAGCGCCACGTTCGCCGCGCCTCCGGCAGTAAAAGAGTCGCGCGCCGCATGCACCACCGGAACGGGGGCCTCCGGAGAAATCCTGTGCACATCCCCCCAGATATAATGGTCCAGCATCAGATCCCCGACGACCAGGATGCGGAGAGAGGAAAAGCGTTGAAGAATGGCTGCGGGAGTCATCGGCGTCCCCCTTTGTTGGCTCCTTAAGCGACGTTTACAAAGGAAAATCTGGCTACGCTCGGATCGGACCGCAGCGCCCGATGATCGCCTCAATCGCCTCCGTCACCCTAGGCACCTCGATTCCCTCAATTCTCCGCATTCTCGGGTCAGGCGGAGTTAGATGGATGAAATCGCGAGCATGCGGTGAAAATTTCGCCGGGCTACTTGGCCCGAAAAGTGTGATCACCGGGGCTCCTCCGAATGCGAGCATGTGACCGGTGCCGTTGCAGTTGGTCACCGCTGCGTGGAGTCTCTCTCCGAGCGCCGCAGACAGCACCGGATCCGAAGGCACGCTGCCCTCCAGCTTCGCGTTTTCCGACAACGGGAAAATCACCCCTGGTAGATCCGCAAAGTGCTCGTCCCACCCCGCCTCGCCCATCGAGAGAAAAACAACAGGCGTCCGGCCTGCTTCGATCTGCAGCCGCGCCACCTCCACATAGCGCTTGATCGGCCAGCATTTACCCGTCGACTGCACACCCGCGCCGGGAGCAAAGCCGACATACACGCTTCCGGACGGCAACAGATGGTCCACCGCCTTCCTGTATTCCGCAGGAAAAGGATATGGCCATGCGGGAGGATTGGGCATCCCGGTTGCCTGCTTCAGCGCACCGAGATATCGCTTGGTGATGTGTTTGCCATGATAGCGCGGAAAATTCGGGAGATTCAAAAAACCCTTCAGCGCCACGGTATGAAACTTCTTTGTCGCCAGCGGACGCAGTCGGAAGGAATTCAGCGCGTCTCCCTCCATGTCGAACACCCAGTCGAATTTCCGCAGCTTCGGACTCGGCATCTCATCTCGGATCACCTCGTCCACCAGCTCTCTTGTGATTGGATGGATCAGCCCCTCCCAGAGATTCTTACCACCAAGACCCGGAATGATCGATACCTTCGCATTGGGAGCCCACGCCCGGAGAGCCCGTAAAAACGGAAGGCGGAGGAACACTTCTCCGTACGCATCCACCGGCTCGCGGTTCATGTGGACCAATATCGTGGCAGGAGGCTCTGAAGGAGTCGAAAACATGATTCGGCAGAAGCGTGCGGCGGGATCGACCTAGATTTCCTCTGGCCACGCATGACCGTCGATCACCTCAAGCCACTGGTGAAGGACCAATGTGTGGATCTCCTGGATACGAGCTGTATTCTCGGATGGCACGACGATCTCGTGATCGCACAGCCCCTTTGCCTTGCCACCATCTTTCCCCGAAAGCAGCACCGTCGTAATTCCCCGTTTGGCCGCAGCTTCAAAGGCTTTTAAAACATTACCGCTGTTGCCACTGGTGGTGAATCCAACCAAGACGTCGCCCGGTTTCCCGAGTGCTTCTACAGCTCGTGAAAACACATGCTCGTACCCGTAGTCATTGCAGATGCAGGTGATAGCGGTGGGATCGGCATTCAGGCATAGCCCTGCCAGCGCGCGGCGCTCCCGCGAGTACCGACCGACCAATTCCTCCGCGAGGTGAAGTGCATCCGCAGCGCTGCCGCCGTTGCCGCAGCTCATCAGCTTGTTGCCATTCTGAAGAGCTGTTAGAATGGCGACCCCAGACGCATCAACAGCATCTGTCAGAGAAGCGCAGGCACCCGTCAGCTGCGCTAGCTCGGTGAGGGAATCTTGAAAAGTAGGTGGGGGAAAAGTCATTGGCCGAGCCGGAGATCCGGAGTGAGGTGGTTCTTCACATAATCGGTGACGGCTTCAGCGAGCGTGTGCGCAGGCCCGCTCCAGCCGGTCGCCTGCAAGCGGGAAACGTCGGCGCGGGTGTGATACTGGTATTTTCCCCTCAGCGCCTCAGGCATGTCGATGAAGCGGATGTCCGGCTCCTTGTCGAGCGCGGCGAACATCGGAGTCACCAGCTGCATCCAGGTTGATGCGATCCCGGAGCCAACATTGAGAAGCCCTGAGGCATCAGGAGTGGTAGCAAGATGAATGGTCGCGTCCACAGCATCCTTCACGTAAAGAAAATCCCGCTCTTGTTCACCATCTCTGTAGTCCGGGTGATGGCTGCGGAAAAGCGACACATGCCCCTGATCACGAATCTGCGCAAAGGCTTTGTGCACCACCGATCTCATCTCGCCCTTGTGATCCTCGTTCGGCCCGAAAATATTGAAATATTTCAGCCCCACGATTTGATCGAGCCACCCCTTCCGCGCCGCATGCAGATCGAAGAGGTGCTTCGAATAGCCATACATGTTGAGCGGGCGGAGCTGGTTGAGCTTCTCTTGGCCATCCTCCATCCCATGCGCCCCATCTCCGTAAGTCGCCGCAGAGGAGGCGTAAACAAAACGCCGCTTACCCTCGACCGCCCACTCAGCCAGTCGCTTGGTGTAGCGGTAGTTGTTTTCCATCAGATAGGATGCGTCCCTCTCGGTGGTCGCGGAGCAGGCACCAAGGTGAAAAATATATCGCACATCGTCCAGCGAATCGAGCTGACCTAGCAATTGCGCGGCATCCAAATAATCATCGTAACGCAGTGGAACCAGGTTCTTCCATTTTTCATCGCTGCCCAGCACGTCGACCAGAAGGAGATTTTCAAAACCCCGCTGGTTCAGCGACCAAGCAAGGGCGCTGCCGATGAATCCGGCCGCGCCGGTGATGAGAATTTTATCGTTGGGCTGCACGTTCGATGAGGGATGTGGTAGAATGTCCATTGATGAAAGGGATGAACCGGATCTCGGTTCCCGCCGCGTCCAGCGCCCGCCGCTCGCTTTGATCAAGCGACTCGATCGTGTAGTCGCCGGCCTTAGTGTAGATATCCGCCTGAATCTCGGAAATCTCGCCAGCCAGCCGCGGCCCCGGAAAAATGAAAGTCGCGTCCACACAGCGCAGGCTCGCCAAGGCGTAAGCCCGGTCCTGTTCCGAGTTCAACGGCCGGTCCGGACCTTTTAGCTCACGGACGGAAGCGTCGCTGTTCACCGCCACGATCAGCAAGTCCCCCAGAGCCGCAGACTGATTAAGATAGGAAATGTGGCCACGGTGCAACAGATCGAAGCAGCCATTGGTTAGGACAACCTTCAAGCCACTGTCCCGGGCGGATTTTCGGAGCGCGAGAATGCCCTCCAAATCCAGGACCCGCTTGCTTGAATCGTCTTGCGTCATATACCGGGAAATAGATACCGGATTGCCGCCCCTAGGGAATCAAAAACAGGAAACTCCGTCCCGAGTCCCTGATCTTCAAGCTCCTGCCGCAGATCATCCAGTCCGGTCGCCACCCCCACTCCCCGGGTTCCGGCGTTACGAGCTGTTTTCAAATCGCTGCCGCGGTCGCCGATATAGCAGATCTCCACAGGCTCAAGCTGATGCTCCCGCATGAGTTCGTCCGCGAAACGTGCCGATGGTTTCCTATATTCCGCCGCCTGATCTGGAGCTTCCGGAGCAATACAGATCCGCGTAAACGGCTGTGGCCCGAGATCGAGCAGCTCGATCAGCCGGTCGTTGCAGGAGTGGACGCACGACAACTGGAACATCCCCCGCCCCACCCCCGATTGGTTGGTGTGCAGAAAAAGCTTCGCGCCCGCCGCCTGAGCTAGCAAAAGAGCATCACGGACCCCTGGTAGCAGCCGCACATCAGCCGGATCGCTGAGGTAGGGCACGTGCTCGATAAGAGTCCCATCACGATCGAGAATGAGAGCCGCAATCTTCATTTCGACCGGAGGCGGAGAGATTCCAAAACTTCGGATACTGGCAGGTCCTCGAGATCCTCCCTCTTGAGCCAGCCGACATCGGGCCCACGCGGAACCATCCGAACCGGGTCAGTTTTCCCACCCATCACCACCAAAGTCGGCGCCTCGACGATGGCTGCAATATGGACGGGACCTGTGTCATTACCCACCACTCCCTGCGCCCGCCTGCACACCTCCGCCAGCTGCCCGATATCGGTCTTTCCTGCGAGATTCATCACCTCCGGCGCGTGGGCTTGGATTTCGGCAATTGATTCCATGTCCACCGTCGTGCCCAGCGCCACCGTCGCAAGCCCCCGCTCCGCCAGCGCCTTTGCCAGCTCCGCGTAAGCTCTTGCAGGCCAGCGCTTGTAAGGATGCTGTGGTGCACAACCGGGCACGATGGCCACGAACTTCTCTGGTAACCCCAGACTTTCCACATCCCCGACTAGCCACGAAAGATCCGCCGGACCCGCCCGCGGCACATCCACGGATTCAAGGAAACGCAGCAGGCGCTCCGTCGCCGCCACCGGGTCACGCCGATGATCATGCCGACGGTGCGAGCAGCCTTTAACGATTCCGCACCAGTCCGGTCGGAACGGCCCCATCAGCTTAAAATACAAGCCGGTGCGATCGTTCGTCTGCAGGTCGTAAACCCGCGTAAATCCTTGCCGCCGCAGTTCCCGCCGGAACCGCAGCATCTTGAAAAGCTGATAGAACTTCGGCGAGCGATCCTCCATCACATGATCGAACCACGGCATCCGCGATGTCAGCGCAACGAACTGCCGCCGCGTCAGCAAGGTGACCTTCGCCTGCGGGTGCGCCTCCCGGATCGCGTGAAATGCCTCCATCGAGAGGATGATGTCACCCAGCGCCCCAAGCTTGATAACCAAGATATGTTCAAGCTGGGTTGTCATCTCGGTGATACTAGAACCTCTTGATAAACCGCCATCGTGTCCCTCCGCATCCGCGCCAAGCTGAAAGCATCCACCGGTCCCGGCCGAAGCCTCTTTTCAAGAATCTCCTCCGTCTTCTCCACGGCGGCACCGATGTCTCCCACCGGCACGCTGCCTTCCGGAAATATCACAACCAACTGCTCCGCCACCCCGCCATGGTTATATCCGACAACCGGTCTTCCCAACGCTGCCGCCTCCAGCGAAACGCGACCAAAGGCCTCCGGATCCAGTGACAGAGAAAACACCACGTCGGACACTGCCATCACCTCGCGCAGATCGTCGCGCGAGCCGAGAAAACCGATCCTCCCACTGATACCCAACATGTTCGTCAGGCTCTTGAGCTCCTCGAAAAAAATCTGTTTTCGCGGATGCGGAGCACCAGCAATGAGCCCGTATACCTCGTGCCCGCGCTTAGAAAGTTCCGCGACGAGCCGGATGAAATGTTCCTGGCCTTTCCAGCGCGTCACCCGCCCTGGAAGCAGCAGCACCACCTTGCCTGCTAGTTCAGGATGATCCGATTTCCACCGATCCAACCACTCTCCAGATGGTTGAAAATCGCGTGGATATTCGTTCTCATCCACCCCTCCATGAATAACCCGCACATGGTCTGCGGGAGTCTTGGGATAATTGCTTAGAACATAGTCTTTGATCGCAGAGGAGACTGCGATCACCCGCTCACCAAAGGTCATCACTGCCGAGTAGCCGTTGACCGAGTAAAAACCATGCACCGTGCTCACCAGGCGTGGCCGCGTTGCCTTGTCCATCCCCCGCCAAGCCAGCCACGCGAGCCAGCCGGGGAGCCGTGAAGCGATGTGGATGATATCCGGCCGCTCCTGCTCGAAGAATCTCCTCAGTTTTCGCACTTGGAGAAATGACGCGAGCTTCTTCCGGTGCACCGGCATGGCGATATGTCTCGCCCCGCAGGTCTCCAGCGCTCCAACCAGCTGCCCGCCGTTCGAGACCACGATCGCCTCATGTCCCTCGCCCACCAACGCCTGCGCCAGCTCCAGGGTCACGAACTCCACCCCACCCAGATTCATCTCGGGCAATATCTGTATGACCTTCATTAATAAGGGTAGACATTAATCAGTTGTATCGCCTCCCGGCGGGCGGCCCGACGTAGCGTCTTCGAGTATCTGAAACTCAGAATAAAATCTACCGGCAGCGGCTGACTCATTTCAATCTCCCGCAAGTGCCGCCTAAGCCTTCCCTGTCCCGCCTCGGCCGTAATCCTGTGAAAAACGGTCCCCGGCGGCAGCGAATCCGGAACTGCCTGCCCCGGTGCCAGCGCCACCTCGTAATCGAAATCACCATGGGTCCAGCCCTCAGGAATTTTCTCAAACTTCTGATCCCCCACCAGCCACAGCAGCGCCCGGTGCCTGGTTCCCGAGCGTCGGTCAGCCCCGCCTAACCAGTCCTCCAGATTCCAGACATCGTCGAAATACAGCCTCCACCGCTCCTGAAACCAGAACACATCCAGTGGGCTCTCCCGCATCGCCACCTCGATCGCATCCATGCAGCTCTGCGTCGTCACCTTACCATTCAGTGGATGATATTTGATCCTCCACTTCCCCGGAGCCACTGTCTTCAGAGACATCGAGAAAACATGACACTTGCTGCGGCGGGCCATCAGGCTCGGCAAGGGACTCGCGCGCGTGAGCCGGTTGAAAAAGCTCGCCACCTCCCCCTGCCTCCCCACCCGCTGGTCCGCTAGAATACCCACCAGCCCACCCGCGCGAAGAAACTGCGAGACGGTATGGAACCCCTCCCTTTTCGAGAAAAGCTCCGCCCCATCCGCCGTGCGTTGCGCCAACAACCGCTCGTTGAGGAGCGGATTGTTCAGCGGCCGGTAAAACGCCCCGACCTTGTGCCCCGGCGGCAGCAGGACGTGCATCCGACTGAGAATTTCCCAGTTCCCCATGTGAGGCGGCAGCAGGATCATGCCACGCCCGTCCGTCAGAGACTCTTCGAGGAGTTCGGGGTTCTCCACGGTGAGCAGCGCCTCCACTTCGGCGCGGTCCAAAAGCGTCGTCCTCCCCGCCGAAATGAGATTTGCCCCGGTGCGCCGAAACGACTCCCGGGACATCTGCTTGAGCGTCGGAATATCATATTCTCCGTGGAAAGCGACCCGCAGATTCCGCAGCACCACCCGCCTCCGCACCGGCATCAGATACCAGGCAATACCGCCGAGACATTCCCCTAGCTTGAAAACCATTGACCCTGGCAACAGCGCCACCAGCTTCTCCAGCGAGGTCTGCACAAGCCACTCCAGCCGCCATTTCCAGCGTTTGGATCGGTTTTTCAGAGAATTGTCAGACACGCGGACGGGCGTTTTAGAGAAACCCGCCACCCGGTGCAAGACCTAGTCCCACTCGGACCAGAGCATCTGCTTTTCTCCTCAGAGTCTGCCGATGAAGACCTTCAACCGCCGACTTATGCCCCAAATTCGTATTCGAAATCGCCGAATTCATACGGCTCCCCACTCTCGGCAGCCGCCATGATCCCGCGGATCACCCGGATATCGCGCCGTCCCATTTCGCCAGGCACCCTGCCGGGCTTTCCGCTCCGGATCGCCTCCACCTGACCGTCGATCTGCAGAGCCTGCTGGTTCAAGTGCTTGAAATTCATCGGACCTTCCGGCGTTTTTCCTTTCTGCCCGCCATAGCCATAAGCCGGGGCGATTTCCACGATCCCTTCCTCCACTTGGGCACGGATGTGGTTTCCCGACCGACCATAGCTCGACCACCCCTCCGCCTTCCTACCCTCCGGGAACTCCAGCGTCCACTCGTAGGTCTCCGCAACCTCGGTGAAATGCTCCTTCCGCTCCGTCATATGTTTGGCCGTCACCCGCACCGGCAGGATCCGCGCCGTGTAAAGCTGCCCCTGCACCGCATAGACACCCAAGTCGTAGAGAGCTCCCGCAACACCAAGCTCCTTGTCGATCCGCCAGGCGTTGATGCCACCGAAGTTCTTCATAACCGAACCATTCCCCGCATCGATTGATTTCCACGGGCCGAACTCTTTGTTCTCCATCGCCTCCATGAGTCTCATGTGAAACGGATCCCAATGTAAGCGATAGCCGATCTGTAGCGTGACACCCGCTTCCTTCGCTGCATTGATCATCATCGTGCAATCCTCCACAGTGGGAGCCATTGGCTTTTCACAAATCACGTGTTTCCCGGCCTTCGCTGCCCGGATCGCAAAATCCCGATGCACCCCGGTCGGAGTCACGACGTACACGATATCGATTTCATCATTATCGGCGATCGAATCAAGGTTTTCGTAATCGTAAACATTACCTTCGGGAATGCCGTATTCCTCCCGCCACTTCGGCACCTTCTCGGGGGAACCGGTGACGATCCCCGTCAGCTTCGCGTTCGTTGTTTCATTAAGCGCCGGACCCAGCTGTTTGGTGGCGTAATCGCCAAGTCCAAGCAGAGCGATCCCCATCTTCTTCCCCTCGTCCTGACCCCGCGCACGCAGGAAAGGAGCAAGTGAAGCGGCGGCCCCCAGCTTCATGACGTGACGACGGTTGAAATGGTGCGTTCTCATCTTCTCCACACAACCACCACTCCACCTTTCCTGCAACTCTAAAGCCTATCGCATTTCCTTTAGCAGAGCCTCCTCCATCGCCGCCTCCACCAGCCTCGCTGCCACTGCTTCGGTGGCAGCATCCAAACGTTGCACGGCTGCCTTTAGCTCGTTCGCCGCCCCGTCTGCCAGTGCTTGCTTCACCCGCGCGACAGATTCTTCGATCGCCGACCGCTCTTCCTGCTCCACCAGGCCCTGCGCCAGAACCATTTCCACGGCGGGCAGAAGCTCCTCGGCCTTCAGTCTCGCCTCGGTGAAAATCCGCTCCGCCATGTCGTCGAAAGCGAACTCCACCGACTCGCTCACCATTGCCTCCACTGCCGCGTCATCGACATTGACCGCCGCGTTTTCGATCTTCACCACCACATCCTTGCCGGTGGAAACCTCCCGCGCCAGCACCTCCAGTATGCCATCCGCATCGATCCGGAACTGCACCCCGATCCTCGCCTGGCCCTTCGGCAGCTTCTCCATCCCGACTTCAAAATTTCCGAGTTCCCAATTGTCACGCGCCATCTCCCGCTCCCCCTGCAGCACCTGCACCCGCATCTTTTCCTGCCCGTCGGCAGCGTTCGTGAACATCTCCCCGGCCTTGCAAGGAATCGTCGTATTTCTGGAGATCAGCACGTTCATCAGCCCGCCAAAGGTCTCAATCCCCAAGCTCAGCGGCGTCACATCAAGCAGCACCATCTGGCGCATCGCGCCGCTCATTACCCCCGCCTGAATCGTCGCCCCCAGCGCGATCGCCTCGTCGGGATGCTGCGTCACATCCACATCCTTGTTGAAAAAATCGGCTACCGCGTGCCTCACCTCCGGCATTCTCGTGCTGCCTCCGACGAGCACCACCGCGTCCAAATCCCCGACACTCAGCCCGCTGTCGAGCAACGCCTGGTTCGCACATCTGAGGGTTTTCGCGATCCATGGCTTAGACATCTTGTCGAGTTCCTCGCGCGTCAGCGTCTTCTCGAAACTACTGGAACCATCGTAGAAAGGCAGCCGCAGAGTCACGCTCTCCTCGTCAGAGAGCACTCGCTTCGCCCGCTCCGCCTCTTCAAGGAACTTCACCCGCACCCCCTCTCCCACTTCGCCAATTCCATCAATCATCCACTCCAGAATCGCCCGGTCGATGTCATCACCGCCGAGCCGCGTGTCGCCGTGGGTCGAGAGCACCTGGAACACCCCGTCCTGCATTTCAAGGATGGAAAGATCGAAAGTCCCTCCACCTAAATCGTAAACCGCCACTCGGGAGCGCTCCTTGAGCTTGTCCAAACCGTACGCCAGTGCAGCCGCTGTCGGCTCGTTCACGATCCGCACAACGTCCAAGCCAGCCAGTTCGCCAGCACGCCTGGTGGCGGCCCGTTGCCCATCGTTGAAATATGCCGGCACGGTGATCACCGCCTTCTCCACCACGCTTCCCAGACGCCACTCTGCCACCCGCTTGAGTTCTTTCAATATCTCCGCACTAACCTCCTCCGGGCTTTTTCCCACCGTTTCAAGAGCCGCGTCCTCCACCCGGTCCGCGCCCATCCACCGCTTCACGCTCGTCACCACCCGCATCGGCTCGACCGCCCGGCGCCTCAGCGCCTTCCGACCCACTTCAACCTCACCACTTTTACCATACCACACCGCGCTGGGCATGATCCTGCGCCCTTCCTCGTCGGCTAACAGAATCGGAAAACCCGAATCCACCACGCCGATCGCGGAGTGCGTTGTCCCCAGATCAATGCCGACTATCATTTCCTAACAGACGCCGTCGCAGACCTAAGGCACGCGAAAAATTTTCCCATTCGATGGATCCTTCGCCAGCTGCCCGGAGCGGAAGCCTTCCACATCGATCACATTGTACGGCGAATATGGACTCAGCACCTGGTTCGGATTCGCCGTCCGTTGGGCAACGGGATACTGCTCCCGGTTGGGCGGTGCCTGCACCTCAGGTTCCGGCCGCCGCTGTGGGCGGTAGTTCGGACGCTCGTTGAAATCTTCAGTCTCAAATCTCGATGGTGGAGCGTAGGCCGAATCGCGCGGCGGATACCGCTCGTCATCATAATACGGCGCTGGCCTTGGGCCGTAAGGGCCGCGCTGTGGAGGGTATGGCTCGCAAGCGACAACCATCAGACCCAGAATACCCAACCCTATCCATTTTATTTCAGACATAAATTTTCAGACGTTCGCGCTCAAACACTACTAAGCGATCACCGGTCGGCAATCAGATGCTTCGTTAGAATAGACAGTTTCCGAGCTTTTGAAACAGAATAACGCAGCTCAAAAACTCGGAATTCTCCAGCCCGCATCTTCGCCAGCAACCGCCGATAGATTCCAGCCATGATCCGGGCCGGCATCAACGCCCGACGGTCAACCTCCGGAATCAGTTTCTCCGCTTCCAAAAAGAAATGTTCCGCCCGCTCTGCCTGATAGCTCATCACGGCGAGGAAGCGGCCGTCGTAAACCTTCCCCACCAGATCCCGCTCGGAGTATTGGAAACGGATTAGATCGTTGATGGGCAAATAGATCCTCCCGCCGTTAGCTAGATCCTCGCCCACGTCCCGCAGGATGTTTGTCAATTGCAGCGCGTTGCCGAGCACCTCGGCGTATTTATCAGAGTCTTCATGCACGCAACCGAAGATCCGCGTGCACACCAGCCCTACCACGCCCGCCACCTTCCAGTTGTAGCGGGAAAGCTCCTCCCAGCCCTGAAACCGCTGCACTTCCAAATCCATCCGGCAGCCCTCGATGATTTCCAGCAGCCACGTAGAAGGAATTCCACGGCGGCGAATCATTTCCTCCACCTCCGCTTCCAGTTGCTCCGGTTCGGCAAAACCATTGCGGATCCCCGTCTCCCAGCGCTCCAGTCCCAGCCGCCGCTGCGGCTTTGGGATCGCCGGATCGTCCGCCAGATCATCCACCGTGCGACAGAAGGCGTAGAAGATCACCATGTCCTCCCGCCGCTCCTTTGGCAGGATTTTTAGCGCGAAGGCCAAGTTCGATTTCGCCTTCCGGGTGATCTCAGATGCGGAGGGCACGACGCTTCACCGGATGAATCCCCAGTGCCCGGTGGTAATCGGCCACAAGGCAAACGCGGCCGGACCTAACAAATTGTATTCCTTCACCGGGCCCCAGTAGCGGGAGTCGAGTGAGTTATCGGTGTTGTCGCCCATCGCCGCGTACTCACGCATGCCCGGTCTGGCGTCCTCGCCACGGAGTTTCAGCACGTCATCCGGCTCCACAAGGTAATTCTTCAGTCCGGGATAGGGGCGGGCCAGCACATATCCCTGATGGCTGTCGGCGAACGGTCGCAATCCCTCCGCAACCCTCTGGATCCCCGGCTCCCGCGCCACTTTTCCATCGACCAGCAGGTTCGGCGAGCGGATCGACAGATCGTCACCGGGCACGCCCACCAAGCGCTTGATGTAATGGGAGCCACCACCCTGCGGGCCGCTGTGCTCCTGAATTCCGCGGATGCCCAAGGTATCGAAAACAAAAACCTCTCCGCGTTTTGGTTTGCGGAAATGGTAGGAAAACTTGTCCACCAGCACCAGATCCCCCGAGTCCACGATACCTTCCGCAGCCACTGTACCAGCTGGGAGCACACCGCCGTTTTGCGCCGCGATACCCATCGCTTTTTCCAATCCGATCTTCCATACAGGTGCAAACGGCGCTGGTAATCTCAACGGAGGGGAGTCAAGGAAGGCGATCTCTGAGCGGCTGAAGAAATGCATGAACTGCACGTCGCGGATGTTCGGATTACCCCGTGAATCGAACGCGACCCGCCTGTCCTTGTCGTTCACAACTTTTACGTAGCTTCTTCCCCGCAGAGCGAACTCAATCCAACGCTGCGGCAGACTCGGCCACAGTTCCGATTTCAGAGGCGTCGCGATGATCCCGTTCAGCGTCGGTTGCATCGAGCCCGTGGGGATCCGGAACGGCTGCAGATAGTAAGCCCGCAGCCCAAGTGCGATCACGATCGCCACGAACATCACCTCCACATTCTCCTCGAACCACCCCTGCGGCTTCTCCCTCGGCAGCGAGTTATCACACGTCGCCCGCAGTTGATTGGAAGCCTCATCGGTTTTCGCCTTGTCCCCGCTGCGGACCGCCGCCAGCAAATCCTTGCGACGCGATTCGATCTCGGCCACTCGATCCGCCGTCAGCAAATCCCGTTTGTAATCGATGAACTTTTTCGCGCCCTTTGCTAAAAGCTTCGCGTTCTTCTTCCAGACAGCTGTAAACATACCCGCGCACCCTGAACCCCCAGCCCCGCCCCTGCAAGCCCTATGGCGAAGATAGCTTGCGGAGTCCAACGCTCCCTACAGTTGCTGAAAAATATGCGATTCCGTGCCACTCCTTCTGCTACTTGAACTCGATCAGCGATTTCACCGGACTCATCAGCACGATGTTGCCGTTGTGGAGGTTTCACGCATCCACCCCGGTCGAGAGCTTCTGCGATGTCGCTAGGATCGTCGGGATGCATTTCTCGTGGTCTTGAAAGTCCCGCTAGTACTGCTCGCCCAGCGCCCCGCCATCCGCAATCACGCCGGGACAGTACTTCGGATCCGCTTTCTGCGCGAGATCGATGTGTCGTGCTCGGTTATCGGCATCGCACATGAGGTTTCAGACAGTTTGTGAAACCGTGGAACGTTCAAAAAGCGTCACTCCGACCCGCCGGATGTGATCGATCAGATCCGGATGCGTCAAATCATTGAAGAGCGAGACGTCCATTTTGTAAGGAAGCAAAAGATCATCCAGTTCATCGCCAATCCGGGTTAACGCGGAATTGTTCAGCCCCTCGCCGTGAAGCGTGAGATCGATATCAGAGCCCCGGCGATGTGTTCCTTTGGCGCGGGATCCATAAAGTGTCGCCCTCTCCACCTCGGGAAAATTCCGGAGAACCCTGCAGATCCCGTCCACCGCTGCTGGTGAGAGTCCGTGGTTCAATCCTCACCCTCCTTTTCCAGCTCCAGGAAGCGGCACTGAAACTCCTCGAACTGAGGCACATATCGCTCCAATACCGCTGCCATAATCTTCCCGGCCACATCGTCGTTGTAGGTATGTGAGGATTCGTTACGATGCCTGATCATCTCCATCCATGCCTCTCCGTCCTCGATCAGCTCCGCAGCGAAGGCCTCCCGCGTAGCGTCCCTAGATCCATAGATCTTATCCGCAACACCACGCGAAGTGAGAAAGTCTTTGAGAGTGTTCCAAGCCAGCTCATGGGTGAACTCGAAGGCTTGGATCAATCCCTGCCGCTCCAAATCCGAAAGCTGGCGCTGTTTGGAAAGTTCGACAGCCTGACACAGGCGGGCAAAACCCCGCTTGAAGTTGTCGAAGCGCTGTATCCAGCGGATATCGGGTTCGGACATGGATGAAATATATTAGTGGCTCGGTGTCAAGGGAATGAGAAAACGGCGAAAAGTGGTCGCATATGGTAAGCCTGTGCTCAAAGTACATGTCGGTAAACTCAGCGCAAATGAGAAGGAGGAAATAGCAGACTACGCGTGCATTTCCCGCTGAAAGGGCCTAGATCTCAGGTAAACCGTGAACCAATTTCTCAATCTTTCAGTCATGACTTTCCTACTCTCCCCTTCTCTTCCGGGAGCTCCGCCCGCTTATCCTGAAACAGAGATTCGCGAAGTCATTGACGACTACCACGGCACCTCCGTTACTGATCCTTACCGTTGGCTGGAGGACGATAACTCCGCTGAAACCAAAGGTTGGGTTGCAGCGCAGAACGCCGTCACCGAGGCCTGTCTCGCGCAGATCCCTCAGCGCGGCCAGATCCGCTCGCGGCTGGAGGAGCTTTGGAACTTCGAGCGCTTCAGCCAGCCGTGGCGCTACAGCAAGCGCTGGTTTTTCAACCACAACACCGGCCTGCAGAACCAGCCGGTGCTGAAAGTCGCACTCGCACCCGATGCGGAGGGCGAGGTGCTGATCGATCCCAACCTGCTCTCCAACGACGGCACCGTATCTCTCGCAAACTACAGCCCCAATCGGCAGGGCAGCCTCCTCGCCTACTCCACTTCCACCAGCGGCAGCGATTGGCAGGAGATCCGCGTCCGCGACATCGCGACCGGAAAAGATCTGGAGGACCACCTGAAATGGGTGAAATTCAGCGGGATTTCCTGGCACAAGGACGGCAGCGGCTTCTACTACAGCCGCTACAATGCGCCTCCCGATGGCGCAGCCCTCACGCAGGTGAACGAGTTTCAGAAGCTGTATTTTCACAAACTCGGCACGCCGCAAACTGAGGACCGCTTGATCTACGAGCGCAAAGACCAGCCGCGCTGGGGCTTCCGCGGCCACGTTACCGAGGACGGGCGCTACCTGATCATCGGGGTGCACGAAGGCACGGATCCAAAGAACCGGATTTTCTACCAATCCTTGATCGAAGAAGACGCGCCGGTCGTTGAACTGATCTCCACCCCGGACGCCAGCTACGAATTCATCAATACAGAGGGCTCCGTGTTCCTCTTCCGCACGGATCTGGATGCGCCTCGCTTCCGCGTGATCGCCATCAATACGGCGAACCCGGTTCGCGAGGCATGGAGCGAGGTGATCCCGCAAACAGCGGACCAGCTTGATTCCGTCTCAACCACCGGCGGCCAGCTTTTCTGCGAGTATCTCCAGGATGCGAAAAGCGCGGTGAAATGCCACGCCTACGACGGTCGCCTAATCCGCACCCTGGTGCTGCCCGGCATCGGGTCTGCAGGCGGCTTCAGCGGCTGGCGCGAGGATACGGAAACGTATTTCAGCTTCACCGGCTTCACCGAACCAGGAGCGACTTACAAACTCGATCTCAAAACCGGCGAAACCACCCTCTTCCGTCGCCCGAAAGTCGATTTCGATACGGATGCATACGAGACCAAGCAGGTGTTCGTGAAAAGCAAGGACGGCACCCGCGTGCCGATGTTCATCGTCCACAAGAAAGGCATCACGCTCGATGGCAGCCACCGCACCTTGCTCTACGGCTACGGCGGATTCAATGTCAGCCTCACACCCGGCTTTTCCGTAGGCCGCGCCGTATGGCTGGAGCGCGGCGGGATATTCGCCGTCGCGAATCTACGCGGCGGCGGCGAGTACGGCCGCGACTGGCACCTCGCCGGTACCCGCTTGCGCAAGCAGAACGTCTTCAATGATTTCATCGCCTGCGCCGAGTGGCTGCAAGCAAACGGGTACACCTCACCGGGAAACCTCGCGATCCAGGGCGGCAGCAACGGCGGCCTGCTGGTCGGAGCCTGCATCACCCAGCGCCCGGAACTGTTTGGCGCGGCTCTCCCTGGAGTCGGCGTCATGGACATGCTGCGTTTCCACAAGTTCACCATCGGCTGGGCTTGGGAAAAGGACTACGGCTCTTCGGACGATCCCGTGGAGTTTGCCGCCCTCTACGCCTACTCCCCCTACCACCGGCTGATCCCCGGCGTCCGCTACCCCGCCACTCTTGTCACCACCGCCGACCACGACGATCGAGTCGTCCCCGCCCACAGCTTCAAGTTCGCAGCTCGCTTGCAAAAGGTCCAGCCACCCGATGGTCCGCCCACCCTCATCCGCATCGAGACCAGCGCCGGCCACGGAGCCGGCACCGCCCTCAACAAAACCATCGAAAAAACGGCCGATGAGTGGGCTTTTCTCGAAGCCTTTCTGGGTAAACAATAAGTCGCTAATGGACTGGAAACGCATCCTCATCGGCCGCTGGAGCTGGAAAAGACCGTTCATTTCGATCGCTTCGATCTACCTGATGCTCGTCCTCGTCGCCCTTTTCATGGCGGACCGGCTGATCTTCCTGCCACCGCCCGCCTCCTATGGCAGCACGTTTCCTGGCCTCACCCACGTCACCACTCTCAATGGAGAAAGAATCGCCATGATGCATCTTCCGGCTGCTCCAGGAATGCCTACCTTGCTCTACTCCCATGGCAACGCAGAGGATCTCGCGCAGTCAGCGAATCTTTACGAAGCGTGGAACACCAAGGGCCTTGGCGCCGTCGCCTACGACTACCCCGGCTACGGCCACTCCACCGGCAGTCCCGGCGAGAAATCGGTCGAGCGATCCATCGAGGCCGTCTGGAACCACCTCACCGCCTCCGGCATACCCGCGAGCTCGATCATAATTGTGGGGCGATCGGTCGGCAGCGGCCCCGCCGTGTGGCTTGCCTCACGCCATCCTGAGGCAGGCGGCCTTGTCCTCATCGCACCTTTCACCTCCACCTTTGCCGTGGCCATCCCCACGCCCTTCCCGGTTCTCCCCGGCGATCGTTTTCCAAACCTCCGCCGCATCCGTTCCATTGATCTTCCGCTTCTTGTCATTCACGGTGAGAACGACGAGGTCATTCCCGCCGCACACGGCCGCAAGCTCGTCCGGGCCAGCCCGGCCAAAAATAAAACCTACCACCTCGTCCCCGGGGCCGGGCACAACGATCTCTTCGCAGTCACAGGAGACGAGCTGATTGAACTTGTTGCCGACTTCGCTACAACAGTCGGACCTTAGCTCTCCGACGGGGATCTCATGCAGGCGGGCCGCATCTGCCCACGATCTCGCGGACTGCGGAGGGATCGACCGGTTTCGCTAGGTGGGCATCGAAGCCAGCTTCATGCGCGCGCCGCCGGTCCTCGTCGCTGCCCCAGCCGGTCAAGGCGACGAGCATTGCTTTTTCCGTCCCGGGATTCCCACGCAGGCAGCGGGCGACTTCGTAGCCGTTCATGCCGGGCAACCCGATATCGAGAAATACCAAGTCAGGACCAAACTCCAAGGCGGCCGCGAGGGTGTCCGGACCGTTGTGAACGATCCTCGTTTCGTGGCCGGTGAGCTGAAGCAGCATGGCGAGGCTCTCGGCTCCGTCCACATTGTCGTCCACGACCAAGATCCGCCGACTTTCCGCCGGGGACTCCCGTGCCGCCGCAGAAACCTCCGCCTCGCCCGTGCCTTCCGCAGCGAGCGGCAGCGTGATCGTGAACGTGCTGCCGAGGCCCGGTCCCGCACTTTCGGCGGCGACTCTCCCGCCGTGCATTTCGGCCAGCCGTTTCACCAGTGAAAGGCCAATGCCTAGCCCTCCCTGCGAGCGCTCCAAAGAGCTGCCTACCTGGATGAAAAGATCAAAGACCTTTGCCAACATTTCCGTGGGAATACCGACTCCGGAATCGGTGACGCGGAGGATGACATCCTTGTCGTCGGAAACGGCCGAGAACTCGATCCGGCCGCCCTGCGGGGTATATTTCGCCGCATTGTTGAGAAGATTTCCAAGCATCTGAGACAGCCGGGTGGGATCGGCCAGGATGTAAAGGGGGCGCTCGGGGAGTGATACGGACAGCTCGTGCTTGGAAGACGCCATGAGTGGCGAGCAAGCCTCGATTGCCGTCTGGAGAACCGTGCGGACGGTCGTGAGCTCGGGTTTCAACTCCATCTGGCCTCGGCTCACGCGCGAGACATCCATTAGGTCGTCCACCAGTCGCACCATATGGCCGAGCTGGCGCTCCATCATGTCACGGGCCTTCTGATCGCCATCTCCGGAAATTTTAAGGATCTCCAAGCCGGTGCGGAGGGGGGCAAGCGGATTCCTCAACTCATGGGCGAGCGTGGCGATAAATTCGTCCTTCCGTTGATCCTGCTCGCGCAGGGAACCATAGAGCCGGGCATTTTCCAAACCAACCGAAGCGGTCGCGGCGAGTTGAACCAAGATCGCCTCGTCCTCGTCGGTGAAATCGCCGGTGTCCTTGTCGGATAGCTCCAGAACCCCGAGATTATGCCCGCCGTGGCCGATCAACGGGATGCCGATCCAACCGCAGGAATCCTCTCCCGGCGACGTCCTTCGCATTCGGACCGGGCGGTTGGTTCTACTGACCTCCCCCGACAGGGAATCGTTTTCGTGCAGGCGGGCGCGATTGCCAGCAGATTCCACCCCCAGCGAGACGGCGCGGCCCGCCGTGCCGTCACTGCCTTGAGGGATGTAAGAGGCGACAGCGGCGCGTGCGCCGATGATGCGGCGAGCCTCTTCGGCAAGGACACGGATGATACTGTCTAGGGAGAGCACGGCGTTGATGGATCGCGAGGCATCGGCCACTTGGCCGAGCAGGCCGGAACGGTGCCGCTCGCTTGCGGCGAGCCGGGCAAGCCGGTCCTCGGTCTCCTTTTGCTCCGTGATATCGGTGTTGGTGCCGAACCAGAAGACGATCTCGCCAGACGGGTCCCTGAAAGGATTGACGAGGGTCAGGAAGGGCCTGAACACGCCATCCGCTCCTTTCAAAGGAAAAACCATGTTGAACGGCGAGCCGCTATCGATGGACTCCTGCCAACGGGCGACAACTTTCGGCAGCTCCTCCGGGTGGTGGACTTCCTGCCACCCCCAGCCCTCCATCTGCTCAGGCGTAGTGCCGGTGTAGTCGTACCAGCGGCGATTGTACCAGAAAATATGACCGTCGGGGCGCGCCATCCAGGCAAGGTTGGGGATCGTCTCGGCAAGCAGGCGGAACCGCTCCTCGCTGGCTTGGATGGCCACCGCCGCCCGTTTGGCTTCCGTCACGTCCCTCAGGAAACCGGTGAAACTTGCCGGTTCCCCGGGGTTTCGGGTGACCGTAAGTTCGCAATCGAAGCGCTCTCCTCCTTTCCTGATTGCCTGAAGTTCCAACCGCCGGTCGAGAACGCGCTTCTCACCGCCTGCGAGATATCGGCGCATCCCTTGCCGGTGCCCGTCTCGGAGTTCCGGCGGGACGATGGTGGCGGCGAGTTCATGGCCCATCACCTCCTCCTTCTTGTATCCGAATGTCCGCTCGGCAGCCGGATTGAACTCGGTAATGCAACCGTCCAGATCCATGCCCAGGATACAGTCCAGAGCGGTCTCGATAACCGCGCGGTTCCGCGCTTCGCTCTGACGGAGGGCGTTGTCGGTTTGTTTTCGCTCGGTGATATCCCGGTAATAGACTGCGGTTTCTCCATCCGGCCCGGGTGCGACTTCCAACTCGAACCACCGATCCCAAGGTTCGTAGTAGTTTTCGAAATTTATGCGGATCCCCTGCGCCGCGGCCCGAAGAAACTCACGGTGAAGATGCGTTCCGACAGCTGCCGGATAGATCTCCCAGTGATTTTTCCCGAGCATATCCTCTCGGCGCGTGCCGTTGATACGCTCGGCGGCCGCGTTCATGTAAATGATATTCCAATCGCGATCCAACAGGATGAACCCGTCGCTGATGCTCTCTAGAACCGCTTTGACACGCTCCTCGCTGCGGCGCAGAGCCTGCTCACGGACGACCTCCGCCATCGCATCGGTTGCCTTTTTCCGGTCGGTGATGTCGTGCATCGAGACGACCGCGCCGAGCTTGCGCCCGTCCTTGGCGTAGAGAGGCTGGCCGCTGGCAAGCAAGGTGCGGGCCTCACCCTTGCTTGGAGCAATGACCATTTCCGAGTCCTTGACGACCTCGCCGGCCAAGGCCCTGAACAGCGGGACTTCGTGTTTTGCCAACGACTTCCCATCGGGCCCGAACAGCCTGTAGTGGGACGCCCATTTCTCCGGTGCCAAGGGTGCTTGCGGGAGCCCGTGGAGCTCCTTGGTCGCGCGATTAAACAAGGTGAGCGTACCATCCCCGTCACAAGCGACGATACCGTCCTCGATGTTTTCTAAAACCGCCTCGAGGAAAGATTTTTCACGCAAAAGACGCTCTCTTGAAAGGTGACTTTCGATAAAGAAATCCATCTTTGCCTTCAATATCGCAGGTGCCACGGGCTTGGACAAAAAATCCACAGGAGCAAACGCGCAGGCCTCTTCCGCATCGGCCGTCGTGAAAAAGACCAGCGGTGTCGCGATAGCACGCGGGCATGACCGGATCAGCCGGGCCGTCTCCAGGTCGCGCTCACCAAGGTTTAACAGGATGGCAGCGAAGTCAGCTTCACGGACTTGAGCGAGCGCATCGTCCCCCGATTTCGCCCAATGTGCTTCCACCCGCTCGGAGCGGAGAGCCGCTTGCAGCGCGGCCGAACCTTCCGGCTCCTCATCAATTAAAAGTATCTTCACCTGGATATGCGGAGTCATTGGCGGTTGGTGAACAGGGGGTCGAAAACTGACACAGAAGCTCAGGCGCAAGCTAGACAAAGATCGTGCGAATGAAAAACGTTTTTCCCCTCGATTGTCTCACACCGCCGGGTGGGAGCGTTTTTATTTACCGCTTCTTCATGCCAAGGCAGCCACCCCCGCAGCTTCCCTTGACGATGAGATCGGTGCGATTAGATTGCCCGATGGACCAAAAACGCGATGCAGAGCAAGCTGAGGTAAGCAAATCCAAGGCACCACTCAAACTTTGGGGAATCGTCAGTGCTTTTGTAATGCTGATCATCATTGGCGGCTGGATCGGTCTCGCCGGCGGCTGCTATGGCAACGACGGTGCGGACGTCCGGCGCACTCCTGCGGAGTCGGTGAAGTTCGCCGCACTGACCTCCGCCCGGGAGTAGGCGTAGGGCGGAGCAATGCCAGCAGCGTCCTTTGCCCTGTTGAAAAAAACCGTGTTTAGCGTGCATTCCCGGGGTTTCGCCGTTAAATCCCTGCCCACACCGTGTTTCGTCTCCTCATCATTCTCGCAGCCCTTCCAATCATCGTCGCCTTAGTGGGGCGCTGGTGGTTTGGTATGAGAATCCTCGCCAGAATCGGCAAACGGCAATGCACCTGCGATATCGCGCGCTGGAGCAAGGCCTTCGGTGACGAGCACCTTCCCGTCGCCAAGCAAGCCGACGCAAAGGTGTATGCGGAGCTGCTTCGTGCGGCGGCACTGAAAGACTGGCAGACGCGCGAGCCAAAAGCTGCGGCTTCGCGATCTGCAATCCGCCGCTTCGGTATGGCTGTGCCACCCCTGTCCGCGATGATCGCCATTCTCGGCCTCATCGTCGGCCGCATCCCTGCGGCCGGAGCCATCGCCATCTTTCTCTTCGCGATCGCATTTGCCGCCATCATCTCTTACCTCAGCATCGCCCCCGAGCTAAAAGCCGTGCTCATCAGCGGACGCCGCCTCCGCGACACCGGAATTTTTTTCCGCCGTGATGACGAGGACGCCGTCATCGAAGCCACCAACGCTTTGGTCTGGAAAGAAGCCGCTCCTCCGGTTTTCAACCTCCTCCAAAAATAATCCTCTTTTAATGATCGATTGGAACATCATCACCATCCTCGTCCTGATCTCGATTTTTCTCCTGTGGAAACTCGAACTTTTAGCCACGATCCTCAACCTCAAGACCTTCCCCTCCACCCCGCCGCCTGAGCTCGGCGGAC
Organism: Akkermansiaceae bacterium; assembly: GCA_041748235.1. Lineage (GTDB taxonomy): Bacteria > Verrucomicrobiota > Verrucomicrobiia > Verrucomicrobiales > Akkermansiaceae > Luteolibacter. Next base: position 36,359 of record JBGTDO010000086.1, read on the forward strand.
TCATGGATCAGGAGAAACTCGAGCGCGCCCGCTCCTACCTCACCATCAACTCCCGCTTCGATATCATGCAATCGAGCGTTACCCTCGCCATCTTTTTGGCCTTCTGGCTATTGGGCGGTTTTCCTTTTCTCGACAACCTCGCCCGCTCGTTGACCGGGAACGAAATCGTCGCAGGACTCATCTTCCTCTCAATACTCTTCCTCGCGCAGAATCTCATTTCCATTCCTTTCGCCTATTACGAGACCTTCGTCATTGAGGATAAATTTGGTTTTAACCGATCTACGACCACTACATTCATCGTCGACCGGATCAAAGGCCTCGCCCTCGCGGCATTGCTCGGCCTGCCGCTTGTCGCTGGCATCCTCTGGATCTTCCACAGCTTCCCGAACGCCTGGTTATGGGCATGGGCATTCGTTACGGCCTTTCAGCTGCTGCTCACCTACCTCGCTCCATCAATCATTCTGCCGCTGTTCAACAAGTTCACCCCAATGCCGGATGGCGATCTCAAAGAGGACATCCAAGCGCTCGGAATAAAATGCGGATTCCCACTCCAGGGCGTGTTCATCATCGATGGCTCAAAGCGCTCCACCAAAGCCAACGCTTATTTCACCGGCTTCGGGAAACACAAGAAGATCGCCCTCTTCGACACACTCATTGAAAAATCATCCGAACCCGAACTCCTCGCGATCCTCGCGCATGAAATCGGCCATTTCCGCCTGGGTCACATCAAGCAGCGGCTCTTCGTCGGCATCCTCCAGATGGCCCTGATCTTCTTCCTCCTCGGCCTCGCCACAAATCCGGAAGGCACCTTCGCCCGTCTCCTCCACGATGCCTTTGGCGTTCAGCTGATCTCTCCCCACGTCGGCCTTGTGCTTTTCACAATCGTGTTGGAGCCCGCCTCCAAGCTCCTCTCCGTCCTCGCCAATGCCTGGTCCCGGAAGCACGAGTTCGAGGCCGACGCATACGCCGCCGAGGCCACCCGGACTCCCGAAGCACTCGGCTCCGCACTGAAAAAACTCTCCAGCGACCACCTCTCCCACCCCGCGCCGCACATGCTCCGGATCCTCCTCGATTACTCTCATCCCCCCCTTCTCCAGAGGCTCCGGGCTCTCGGCCGGGACACCGCCCGGGCAGAAGCATGATTGTCGCCTTGGGCCCTTATCTTCTTCCTTGGCGAAGCTCACGGCTTGGCGGTTAATGGCCGCATGAAAGACATGACCTACCGTCGCTGTGGAGACTCCGGCATACTTCTCCCCAGCATCTCCCTCGGCTTCTGGCACAACTTCGGCCATGTCGATGATTTCCAAGAATCCCGGAAAATCATGCGCCGCGCCTTTGACCGCGGCATCACCCATTTCGATCTCGCGAACAACTACGGCCCCCCTCCGGGCTCCGCCGAGGAAAACGTCGGCCGCATCCTCTCGGAAGACTTCGCCTGCCACCGCGACGAACTCACCATCTCCACCAAGGCCGGGCACCAGATGTGGAGCGGTCCCTACGGCGATTGGGGCTCACGTAAGCACCTCCTCGCCTCGCTCGACCAATCCCTGCGCCGCCTGCGCCTGCCCTACGTCGATATTTTTTACCACCACCGCCCGGATCCTGAAACGCGCCTGGAGGAAACCATGTCCGCCCTCGCCACAGCAGTGAACTCGGGCAAGGCGCTCTACGTCGGCCTCTCAAAATATCCGCTCAAAAAGCTCAAGAAAGCGGTAAAAATTCTGAAGGACATGGGCATCCGCTGCCTCGTCTATCAGCCGCCCTACTCCATTCTGAACCGCTGGCCCGAATCCCAGGGAATCCTCGATTATCTGCTCGACGAAAAGATAGGCTGCGTCGTCTTCTCCCCTCTCGCCCAAGGCCTGCTGACTCCGAAATACGCAGAGGGCATTCCCACTGACTCACGCGCCGGCCGTGCGGACGGTTTCCTTCAGGAGGAACAGGTCGTCGCCGAGCAGGAAAAGGTCCGTGCCCTCAGCGATCTCGCCGCCGCTCAAGGCATGAGCATCAATCACATGGCCATCAACTGGAGCCTCCGCCACCCCGCCGTGACCTCCTCCATTATCGGAGCCCGCACAGTCGCCCAGCTCGATGACTCCATCAACGCCCTCCACTCATCCGAACTCAACGAGGCGCTCCTCGCCGCGATTGACGACATCGCCCCGCCGACTCACTCCAAGAACGCGGAAGGTTAATCCGCTTCCTCAACGCCTCAGCGGTTACCATTCGCCTCCCCGCACTGGAACTCCCGCGCTCGTCTCACGCGTATGATCTCGGCCCGCATTTGTTACGACAAACGCGCGGAATGAGTTGCCACCATGCGCCCCGCCGTCTTGCATCTTGGCGACCGTGGAAACCGAAGCCCCCAAACCAGCTACCAACAAATCCCTCGTCTTCCTACGCAGAGCGTCAAGCACGCTGCTGCTCTGGGGAGTGGTCGCAGCCATCTTTGCGAGCATGCTGCCCGCCGCCTATCTAGGACTGATCGGAGTCCTCACCATCATCGCCACCGTCGAGTACTTCAAAATGTTGCGGGCCGACAAGGTCGAGTGCTTTCCCCGTTTCGGACTTTTTCTCGCCATCTGCTACTGCGGAATCGCCTATTATCTCCTTCTTAAAGGCCATCGGGACATCCCACCCGTCATTGATGCTGCGGCCCTCTTCATCGCCGTGACCGGTGCCTTCACGCTCCAGCTTCGTTTCCCCATCAAAGGCATTGAGGCACTGCTCGCGGTCGCCGCCAACCTCCTCGGATTTCTCTACATTGCCTACCTTTTCAGCTTCGCCGCCCGCATCCTTTTCGCCCTGCCCGGCGAGGGCAACGTTCCCGGGGCATGGGTCTTGCTGTGGCTGATCGCCGTCACTAAATTCACCGACATGGGTGCATACCTCGTCGGCTCGATGATAGGGAAACACAAGATGATCCCCCATGTCAGCCCCGGGAAAACCTGGGAGGGCTTCCTCGGCGCGATCCTATTTTCACAGCTCGCCGCCTGCGGCCTCTACGCCCTGCTACCCGAGCGGCTCGCCGCCTTTCACTCGTGGCCGCACGTGATCATTCTAGGCTTCCTGCTCGCCATTCTCGCAGTCATCGGCGATCTCGCGGAAAGCGTTCTCAAGCGCTCGGTGAAAGCCAAAGACTCCGGCAACATGTTGCCCGGTATCGGCGGCTCGCTTGACCTCATCGATAGCATCTGCTTCACCGCTCCAGCCTTGTATTTTTACCTCGTCTGGCTGCTCCCCTCACTCGCATGAGCTCCGGAATCAAGCGTCGCGTCGTCCTCCTTGGCTCCACCGGGTCCATCGGCCTATCCACCCTCAAAGTCGCGGAAAACCTCCCTGGGGAGATCGAAATCGTTGGCCTAGCAGCTTGCACCAGCGTCTCCAAGCTGGCCGAGCAGGCCATTGCCACCGGCGTCCGCAACGTCGCAATCTACGACGAATCAAAACTGGCAGAATTGCGCGCACTCCTCCCTTCCGGCGTCAAGATCCACAGCGGCGCGGAAGGCCTTAACACCCTCTCGCAGCTGGCCGAGGCGGACGTCATCCTCATCGCCATTGTCGGCACCGCAGGGCTTCATCCCGCGCTCGCAGCCATTGACGCAGGAAAAGATCTCGCCGTCGCCTCCAAGGAAATCCTGGTCATGGCCGGTGAGATTATAACCACGAAAGCCCGCGAAAAGAAAGTCCGCATCCTACCCGTCGATAGCGAGCACAACGCAATTTTCCAGTGTATCGAAGGCCACCGCGGCCCGGACAAAGAGATCTCTCGCCTCATCCTGACCGCATCAGGAGGTCCTTTTCGTGAAACCCCCGCTGACGACCTCTGGAACGTCACACCCCAACAGGCGCTCAAGCATCCGACTTGGGAAATGGGTCCGGAAATTACCATCGATTCCTCCACCCTCTTCAACAAGGGCCTGGAAATGATCGAGGCTCGTTGGCTCTTCGGCATTGGCATGGATCGCATCGAGGCAATCATTCACCCGCAGAGCATCGTTCACTCCATGGTCGAGTTCGTGGATGGTTCCGTGCTAGCGCAGCTCTCCCGCACCGACATGGGCTTCCCGATCCAGTACGCCCTCACCTATCCCACCCGCCTCCCCGGCGGACTCAAACCGCTCGATTTCACCCAGCTCTCAAAGCTGGAATTCTTCCCGCCCCGTTTAGAGGACTTCCCCGCCCTCAACCTCGCCCGCCGCGCCGGCCTCGTTGGCGGCACCTTGCCCGCCGTTTACAATGCCGCCAACGAGGTGGCCGTAGAAGCCTTCCGCAACGGCCGCATCAAATTCCCGCACATCTGGCACTGCGTCGAAGCCACTCTGGAAAGTCACGAGACCACTCAAACCCCGACCCTAGAGCAGATCCTAAAAACGGACAGCTGGGCAAGAGTCTTCGCCTCCGATTGGTGCAACTCCGTTTTTTCCAAACGCCGTCCGTGAATCCCTCTCAGGCGTAATCGACATTCAGTTGCGGCCCGCAGCTTCAATCATCATCCTCATCCTTCGCACCTTTCACCCGGACCTTGCCACGGAGCTTTGCCTCGATGAAGGCATCAAGGTCGCCGTCCATCACATCCTGGATGTTGCCGCTTTCCTCTCCCGTGCGTAGGTCGAGGACTTTCTGATATGGCTGGAAAACGTAGGAACGGATTTGGTTGCCCCAGGAAACATCACCCTTCTCCCCGTACGCGCGATCGGACTCCGCGCGCTGCTTGTCCTCCTCGATCTGGTAAAGCTTGGCTTTCAGAATCTGATACGCCAGCTCCCGGTTCGCGCCCTGGGAGCGCGCGGCGGTCGAGCGAATCAGAATCCCTGTTGGCAGGTGGCGCAGGATGACCGCCGTCTCCACTTTGTTGACGTTCTGGCCGCCTTTCCCGCCAGAGCGGGTGGTGGTGATTTCCACGTCCTTTTCGTTGATCTCGATCTTGATCTCCTTGGATATCTCCGGAGTGACATCGATGGCTGCGAAGGAAGTGTGACGCTTGGCGGCGGAGTCGAAAGGAGAAATCCGCACCAGGCGGTGCACGCCCCTCTCGCTTTTTAGAAATCCATAGGCATAGGGGCCGGTGATTCTCAACATGGCAGAGCGCAGGCCCGCCTCGTCACCATCCTGCCAATCGAGCGTCTCCACCGTGTAGCCTTTGCGCTCCGCCCAACGCGAGTACATCCGGTGCAACATCTGCGCCCAATCGCACGCTTCCGTGCCGCCGGCACCCGATTGGATGACCATGAAACACGGCGAGTCGTCACCCGGCTGATTGAGCAGAGTCAGCAGTTCGAAGGCGCGAATATCCTTTTCCAAGCTCTCAGCCCCAGCGAGTGCCTCACGGGCGAGATCCTCGTCCTCGAATTCCTTGGCAAGGCTGACACCCTCAATGACATCGTTACAACGTCCTTCAAGAGCGACGAAATCTTCCAGTTTCTTCTTCATCCCCGCCGCGTCGCCGGAGATCACCCGCGCTTTTTCCGGATCATCCCAGAAGCTTGGGGAGCCCATGGCCTCCTCCAATGTCTGGATCTGGTTTTCCAAAGCAGGGACGTCAAAGATACCTCCTGAGTTTTGACAGGCGGCTCTTGATGCCGTCCGTGTCAAGCGCCAGGAGGTCAGCGGTAGGTAAGGTGGACATGGGGCCACGACGTAAACCGATGCTATTCCTGCGTTCAAGGATAATCCCCCTCACCCACGATCCTCCTGCCCTTCTACCTAGGCATGCCTACTGTCGTGCCTGTCCTGAATCCGTCACCATTCCCTGATCGACCTTCAGTTACCTGGGGTCTAAGTCAACGCATGGCTTCGCCGCTATCAATCGACCATCGTTGCCGTGGCGGATCAACGAAATCAGCCGCAGATACCTTGCTGTAGTGAAAGGCCTCCGCTTCCGTTTGAACCCCCGGCTTCATGGACCAGGCTTCTGAAGTCGTGTCGATCGTGGTGACAGGGGCCGCGGTCGTGGCCGCCGGGCTGTCGCTGGATTCCCTTACGGTCGCTGGAGCGATCGACAGGTAGCCGAACTTGGGCGAGCCGCAGAAATCGGTGACCACGCTGGAATTCAAGCCAATCGCATGAGCCGGCGTTCCCACACCCACAACCCGCACGCTGGTGCTGCTACCGGGAGATCTATCGAAGCCCCGGAACCTAGGAGATTTCAAATCGGCTCTACCAAGCTGCCTCGCCGAATCAAACCAACCGACTGCATCGGTGTAGGGGATGGTAACGCCGCCAAGGGCCAAGATCATGGCACTGGCTCTTGTGTCGATTCGCTCGTTTCTGGGTGCAACCGGACCCGAGGCCCTGATCTCCGAACTGGAATCAGCTCGATTCAACATCAGGTTCGCCGCCGAGGCCGATGGTGCGCTGATCAGCACAAGGATGCAGACTGACACTGCGGAAGAAAAACAACTGGGATCGTTGCGACTCTTGGTGGAAGTGCCGGAGTTGCTGATTAGAAAATTTTTCATATCCAAATGAAGTGACAGCCGCCCCCTTGCACTTTGAAGAATGCCAAAAGAAACAGCGCGGATCTAAATAAATCTCTAACTTAGCTCGTAAGTCGAGGTTTCTGATTACCGAAAAACGGCCATGATTCCCCACTCGCATTCAGCGAACCACCGCCCGCCCCCAGCCAGGATTTCCAAAGCGGCGTCACCGCCGTCGAAGACCCGCCCACCCTGCCGATCAGATTGATCATGCGAGCCTCGGGTTATAGTCACAGCCATAAGCTTTTTTACTGGCTTTTCCGTCACTCGCCACAAACCCTTGCTCCACCGCACAAAAACCCGCTCGCCATGCACCTGAAGCTCCCACGCCATCCTGCCTTCGCCCGTTCTCTCATCCTGCTCCAGATCGTCCTCCTCGCAAGCGGCTGCGGTCCCCGTGAAGAGAGTTCCGGACAAGCTGAAAAGCCGCGGATCGCCCTGGTCATGAAGTCTTTGGCCAATGAATTTTTCAGCACCATGGCAGATGGCGCGAACCAGCACCAGCAGGCGAACTCCGGTGACTACGAACTTATTGTCAACGGGATCCGGAATGAAACAGATCTCTCCGAGCAGGTTTCCCTTGTCGAGCAGATGGTAGAGCAGGGCATGCAGGCGATCGTCGTCGCCCCGGCGGATTCCAAAGCCCTCGTCCCAGCTCTCCAGCGCGCCAAGGACGCAGGAGCTCTTGTCATCAATATTGATAACAAGCTTGATGAGGAGGTCTTGAAACAAGCGGGACTCTCCATCCCTTTTGTCGGCCCCGACAACCGCGAGGGAGCCAAACGAGTGGCCGAAGTGGTCGCAGGGAAACTTCAGGCAGGTGACAAGGTCGCAATCATCGAAGGAGTTCCAACCGCCTTCAATGGCCAGCAGCGGCGCGCCGGTGCCGAGGAAGCACTCAAAGAAGCACGACTGGACATCGTTGGCATCCAGAGCGGCCAGTGGGAAATGGATCGTGCGAACAACGTTGCCGCCGCGATGCTTTCCGAGCACCCGGACCTCAAAGCCATCGTCTGCGGGAACGACAACATGGCTCTCGGAGCCGTCGCCGCCGTTCAGGCCGCCGGGCGTGCCGGCCAAGTTCTGGTTTCCGGCTTCGACAACATCGCAGCCGTCCAGCCGCTCATCCAGGACGGGCGCATGATAGCCACCGCAGACCAGCATGGCGACCAGCTCGCCGTCTTCGGTATCGAGATGGCGCTCAAGGTTCTCAACGGCGAAGCACCTCCCGCGGATCAGACCACTCCGGTGGACGTCATCACCCGCTAGGCATGTCCGTCCTCCTAAAGGTCGAATCTCTGAACAAGAGCTTCGCCGCGCCAGTGCTCGTGGATTTTGATTTTTCCCTCCAAAAGGGAGAAACCCATGCCCTTGTCGGTGGAAACGGCGCGGGCAAAAGCACCTTCGCCAACATCCTCGCAGGCCTTGTCGCACGCGACAGCGGAAACATCCTGCTCCAGGACATCCAACACGCACCCCGAAGCCGCCGCGAGGCGCAGAAGCTGGGCGTCACTCTTATGCTGCAAGAGCTGCACCTGGTGCCGACCCTCAGCATCGCCGAAAACCTCTTCCTCCACCGCCTGCCAGCGAGGTGGGGCTTCGTGTCCCGCAACCGCCTTGAGGAGCAGGCGCAGCAGGCACTGGCCCGCGTCGGTTTGGAATCGCTTGATCCCTTCACCCCCGCAGGCAACCTTGGCATCGGTCGGCAGCAGCTGGTCGTGCTTGCGGGAGCGCTGGCCGAGGAGTGCAAAGTGATCATTCTTGACGAGCCCACCGCAGCGCTCACCGCCAAGGAAACCGAGATTCTCTTCTCCCATCTGCACCGTCTGCGCACAGAAGGCAAAGGAATCATCTACGTCAGTCACAGGATGGAGGAACTGCGGGAGATCGCCGATACCGTAAGCGTTCTGCGTGATGGCCGCCGCATCGTCACGATGCCTACCGCCGGAACCACCACTCCTCAACTTGTCAGTCTCATGGCCGGACGTGAACTCGCCGCAGCAGCCGCAGTAGGAACTCACAAAAAGGATCGCGTTGCCCTTCGCGTGAAAAACCTCAGCTCCGGCCAATCCGTGCAGGATGTCAGTTTCCAGGTTTTTGAAGGGGAAATTTTCGGCATCTCCGGTTTGGTTGGCGCCGGGCGTACCGAAACTCTGCGTGCAATCTTCGGCGCGGATAAACGCGACAGTGGCAGCATCGAGATAGGTCAGCCGCTTCGCCAGGCCACCATTTCCCAACCCTCGGATGCCGTCCGCGCCGGGATCGGCCATATCCCTGAGGATCGCAAACAGGACGGCCTCCTGCTACCCCACGGCATGCGGGTCAATGCAACTCTTGCCTGCCTCCGCGGCATCTTCATCGGCGGCGGTGAATCGAAAAAAGTCGAGCCCCTGCGGGATCGTTTGGAGATCCGCTGCAACGACGTCGATCAGCCTGCGCACACCCTCAGCGGCGGAAACCAGCAAAAAATCGTCCTGTCACGCTGGCTGCTGCGCGATGTGGAAGTGCTCATGCTTGACGAGCCCACCCGTGGAGTGGACGCAGCAGCAAAGGCAACGATCTACCACCTGCTGCGGGAACTCGCCAAATCGGGAAAATCTCTCGTCGTCGTTTCCAGCGAAGCCGAGGAACTCATGGCCATCTGTGACCGCATCGCAGTCATGTCCGCAGGCCGCATCGTTCGCGAGTTCACCCCGGATGAATGGTCGGCGGAGAAACTTACCCAAGCTGCCTTCCAGGGTCACACAAAAAAAACAGAGGCACTTTCAACATGAACAACGTTCTTCGTCGCACGCTCGATTACGCGGCTTTGGTCCTGATCCTCGGAGCACTGATCCTCCTATTCAGTTTTCTCAGCGAGCGATTCCTCACCATCGCCACCATGAGCGGGATAGCTAACCGCATTCCCACCCTAGCCGTGCTCGCCACCGGCATGACTCTTGTCCTGATCATCGGCGGCATCGATCTCAGCGTCGGCTCGGTGCTGGCCCTCGCCGGCTCCGTCATCGGCCTCCTGCTGGTGGACTGGCAGTGGTCACTATGGCTGAGCATACTTGCGGCCATCGGGGTCGGCCTCCTCGCAGGTGCCATCAACGGCAGCATCGTCGTTAAATTCCGTGTGCCCTCCTTCATCGTCACACTGGGGATGTTGGAAATGGCACGGGGCGGAGCCTATCTAGCAACCAACTCCCAGACCAAGTACCTCGGCGGTGCCGTCGAAGGCCTCGCAAAACCCATCGGCGGCATGTTCGTCTCTCCCGCGCTCTTGATTGCCCTCTTGGTGGTCCTCACCGGCCACGTCCTGCTGACCCGCACGGTCTTCGGTCGGAAAATGATTGCCGTCGGCACCAACGAATCCGCCACCCGCCTCGCTGGGATCGATCCGCGTCCCATCAAGCTTATCGTCTTTGCCTTGGCTGGCGGACTCGCAGGCATAGCCTCCGTATGCCACATCGCCCGTCTCGGAGCCTCCGATCCAAACGCCGGCAGCGGCATGGAACTTTCCGCCATCGCAGCCGCGGTCATCGGCGGCACCAGCCTCAGCGGCGGTCGCGGCTCCGTTCTCTGCTCATTTCTTGGAGTCCTTATCATCGCCACTCTGGAAGCCGGCCTCGCCCAAATCGGTGCCTCAGAACCCATGAAACGGCTCATCACTGGTGCCGTCATCATTCTCGCCGTGATTGCAGACGGTCTTCGCAAACGTGCCTAACCATAATGAAATGAATGCAAAGCCTCGCATCGTCGTCGTCGGTTCGCTGAACGTGGACTGGACGTCTCGCGTCAAGCACCTGCCCTTGCCCGGCCAGACCGTTGCCGCCAGCTCCCTGACTCAGACACTCGGAGGGAAAGGCGCGAATCAGGCGATCGCCGCCGCACGGCAGGACGCAGAGGTCCTGATGATCGGCTGCCTCGGTGACGACGCCTCCGGCAAAACCTACCGCGAACACCTCCGTCGGGAAGGTGTCTGCGACCAAGGCATTTCCACCATCTCAGACACCCTCACCGGCACCGCCATGATAGCCGTCGATGACCAAGCGGAAAACCAGATCATCGTAGCCTCCGGAGCCAACGGTCAGATCACGCCTGCTCATATCCAGCAGCATGAATCGTCCATCGCCGCCGCAGACTTGCTCTTAATCCAGTGGGAAATCCCGCTCGAGGTCGTAGTGAAATCCATAGAAACAGCCGCCCTCCACGGCGTTCCCGTGGTAATGAATCCCTCCCCTCTGCAAACTTCATTCCCCTGGGGCTCGCAGCCGCTGCACACGCTTTTGATCAATGAAGGAGAAGCAGAGGCCATTTTCGGCACCCCCACGCTGAGCACTCCTTCACTCCTTCAGGACGCGCTGCGGACATTTCGTGTGTCCCATCTCATCATCACCCGCGGGAGCGCCTCCACCATCTCGGTCACTGCCGATGGTCAAACCGAGCACCCGGTTCCAGCCGTTGAACCCGTGGACACCGTCGGTGCCGGCGACAGCTTTGCCGGCGCGTATGCCGCGTGCCTCGCCCGCAAAATGGATTTTGCCTCCTGCGTCCGCTACGCCAATGTTGCGGGATCCCTCGCCACTCTGAAGGAAGGTGCCCAAGGGGCGATCCCCCACCGTGCACAAATCGAGCAAGCCCTCCTCCAACCCGGCGCCCGTCTCCCATAATCACACCAAATCCGATGCAAAAATCCAAAGCCATCTCAACCTTTATCGCCGTCCTTCTGTGTATGACATGTTCCAATCCATCTCATGCGGCCGAGCGTCCCGCTCTCCCCGTCATTGTAGACACCGATATGGAATCCGATGTCGATGACATCGGTGCGATGGCAATGGTTCACGCCCTCGCCGACTCCAGCGAAATCGACCTTCTCGGGGTCATGGTCTGCGCCAAAAACCCTTGGAGCACCCTTTGCGCCGACCGCATCAACACCTACTTCAATCGCGCCCAGCTCCCTCTCGGCCAGCTCAAAAAGGCCGGAGTGAACCGAGAGTCCGCCTACGCCCAAAAAATCTCCGAGGCATTTCCCGGCAATCTAAAGAGCGCCGATGAAGCGCCCGATGCCATCGAACTGTACCGCAAACTCCTCGCCGCCGGTGAAGACAAGAGCATCGTCATCCTCACCATCGGCTACACCACCAATCTCCGCGATCTTCTTGGAAGCCCCGCCGATCAACATAGCAACCTCAACGGTAAAGCTCTTGTCGAACAAAAGGTGAAACTGTGGATATGCATGGGCGGTCAGTTTCCAGAAGGCCGTGAGGCCAACATCCGCTGGGACACCGAAGCGTCTGCCGAAGCCATTTCCGCATGGCCCACTGAAATCATTTTCGCCGGTTGGGAAACAGGCAACATGAAAACGGGGGCAAAACTCCGAGACCTTCCGCAGGACAGCCCAGTCCGCCGCGCCTACGAACACTTCGGCCGGATCCCCCACAAAAGCTGGGACCAGGTCGCAGTCCTCTACACCGCCCGCGGCCTCGAGAACGGCCCCTCCGCCGATTTTTGGGAATTATCCGAGCCAGGCGCAATGATCATCAACCCAGCGAATGGCCGCAACACTTGGAAAGCCGATCCCAAAGGCAACCAACGCCACCTCATCCAGAAGGCCAGCAACGAAGAGATCGCACAAGAGATCAACTCTCTGATGATGCACGCCCCGAAGTCTCAGAACTAAGACTCCACCAGATCCCTGAAAGCCACCGGAGGCTTAAGAGTGAAGATCTTTCCGCTATTCCGGCATTTGAAGCCTTCGGGAGAATTGACCGAGAGATACTTTCCTCCCAAAGCCGCGAGATGTTAGATGATTTCACTGCATGGACGACCGGATTCGTGGCTACACCCGGGCCTGCGTCATCTCCGCACGTTCCAGAGCGGTGATGGAACTGCTCGATCGGGAAAAACGGGGGGAAGTGCTATCCGATCACTCCGTGGGGAAAGTGACCCGGAATCCGCTCAATGGCGAAGCCTTTGCGTTTGATGCGGCGAACCGCCTCGTCTCACTACCACCCGATCAAGATCACCTCAACATCCTCCCGATTGCCTTACCTTGATAGCCATGTGCTTGAAGCCATGTCGACAGAGAACCAGTGCCATCATCTTGCTTCCGCGTATTCTGTGTATTCCGTGGTTCCCTCCTAAGCAAAGCACCGGCGACAACCAGCAGTTTCGTGAAAATCATGATGAACCCATCCTCCACCGCTCCAAGCCAAGCTTGATTCCCGCCGCTTTGTGCAGGGTTTCCTCGTATTCCTTTTCCGCCTGAGAGTCCGCAACAATTCCCGCGCCGACGTGGTAACGGAGCCGGGATCCCTCACGGACGAGGCTACGAATGGCTATATTGAACTCGCTTTCACCATTGAAGCCCAGCCAGCCGATCGCCCCGCAATATACGCCGCGGGGGGCGCTCTCCAGTTCCGCGATGATTTCCATCGCCCGCTTCTTCGGAGCACCTGTGATGCTGCCGCCCGGAAAACACGCGCCCAGGGCTGCCACGGCGTCCTCACCTTCACGCAGCCTGCCTTTGACCGTGGAGACGAGATGGTGCACCTGCGCCAGTGATTCTAATTGGAGCATCTCGGTCACCTCCACGCTACCGAACTCGCAAACCCGCCCGAGATCATTGCGGAGCAGATCAGTGATCATTACCAGCTCCGCCACTTCCTTGGGCGATGTCTGAAGGTCCACCGCAGAACGCCGGTCCTCATCAGCATCTCGGAAGCGCGGGCGCGTGCCCTTGATCGGCCTCGTTTCCACTCCTCCTCCGGAAATTTTCAAAAAGAGTTCAGGTGAAGTGCTGAGTATCTCTTTCCCTCCCAAGCCAAGCCATGCGGCCATCGGTGCGGGCGTCACTTCCCGCAGCACCTGATAGAGCGAGAACAAAGATCCCTCTCCGGTGACGGCCGCTACCTGACCCCGCGCAAGATTTACCTGATAGATATCACCAGCTGCGATCCACTCCTTGATCTTGCCCACTGCTTCTAAAAAACGCTCCCGCTCCATCTCCTTCCGAAACTCCCCGATCACCACATCCCCCGTTAGTTCCTTTCCGAACTGTTGCGAAAGGCCGCCGCGCTCCCACCATTCACCGCTCCCCTCATCCCGCACCAACATCTCTTGATACTGGCCGAAGACAAAGGCTCCCTCATAGTCCACCCAACCGCAGAGCCCCCCTGCCGGAAAACCGAGTTCACCCGGCTCGATCGCTCCTTCGGCAAGCACCTGTCTTAGGACCGCGCGGTCAGATTTCGAATCAATCCGCCCCCGGTGCACCGTCACCGGCCCCGCAGCGACAATCGAGATAGGACGCGCCGCGCTCTTCGGAAGATTTCCCGCTGTATCAAAAAAGACGAGGCCACCAAGCCATTCCAGCCGCCTAGCCACCTCCACGGGCTCCAGCCCATCGAGTTCCGGAGCCCTCCGCAGGCCGACCGCATGTGCCACACTCATCTTGTCGGGACCTTGCACCTCACTCCGCTCCTCCTCAACGCCGAACATCTTTTAGCCACCTATTTCCCTCGCCCGAGCGTCCAGCGCTTCCTCCCGTTTCAGAACCCTCTCCAGGTAAAACGGCGCGAATGGCAACAGCGAGCAGACAAACGCGAAAGCGGCGCGCTTGAACGGCCATTTCCTTCCGATCCAAACCAGCAGCAGCACCATACAGAAAATGACGAAGAGGACACCGTGGATCATCCCCGGCACTCGGATCGCATCGGCATCGCCAAGGATGCGCTTGTGGTAGATAGCGTAATACAGCAGCACCAGATAGGAAAGCCCCTCTAGCAGACTGACCAAGCGGAGGAGCGAGAGCGGGGACCGGAACATGGCGGCCGAACACTCTGAAGAGCCGCGCGCAGCGTCAATTCATATCGGCGCGCTCCAGCCGCTGGCGATAGACGTGAGCGTCCTACCGGGAAATCAAGCGTCCGACTTTCATGACTGTTGACCACATGCCGCAACCTCCCCCACGTTCCTCCCGTGCCGGACATCGATGATGAAAACCTGATCGACGAAATCAAACGCGCCATAGACGCGCAGGATGGCTCGGCACTGCTTGCTGCGGCCGAGGACTGCCACTACGCCGACCTTGCCGCACTTTACGAAGAACTCGACGACGAGGAGCGCGATTTCTTCTTTAAAACGATCGGCCCGGAGCTCGCGACCGATGTGGTGGCTGAACTCCCATACTCGTTGATCGAAGATTCGCTCAGCCACTTCAAGCCAGCCCAGCTCCGGGTGCTGCTCGGGAATCTCTCCGACGATGACAGGGTGGATATTTTCCAGGTGGTGTCACCAGAGGCGCAAGTGCGGTTCTTCTCACTCCTCGGTCCGCGTGACAAGGCACTCACCAAGAGCCTCCTGAAATACGAGGAGGACACCGCAGGCGGGCGCATGACCACCCACGTCGGCCGCATCACTGCGGACATGACAGTGAAGCAGGCCTTGGCGGTCCTTCGGCGGGATCGCGAGGACGCAGAAACGCTTTCGAGAATCTTCGTGGTTGATGAACAAGGACGGTTGGTAGGAAAAGTCAGGCTCCGCGAGCTGGCCTTTAATAACTGGGACACGCCGGTGCGCGATATCATGGAGGATGCCGATGAATTCATCCTCGCCTCCGCCGACCAGGAAGCCGCCGCACGCACTCTGGCAAAGTATGACCTCATCGTGCTGCCGGTAGTGGACGAGTTTCATCACTTCCTTGGCGTGATCACTTACGATGACGCGCTCGAGATCTTGCAGGAAGAGTCCACTGAGGATATCGAGAAACTTGCCGGTATCGCCGGCGACCAAACCGAACTCACCTACCTCAACACCACCTCGACGATGCATTTCCGCCGCCGGGTCAACTGGCTCGTCGGCCTCGCCTTTCTCTCCATCGCCTCCGGTTACGTGATGTTCCGTTTCTCAGAAACTCTCGAAAAAGCCTTCGTGCTCTCGCTGTTTCTACCGATGGTCGTCGCCGCTGGTGGCAACTCCGGCGGCCAGGCGGCGACCATGGTGATTCGCGCAATGGCCCTAGGCGAGATTGAAAAAGGCTGCGTCCTCCGCATCGCGTGGAAGGAAATCCGCACCGGGCTTTTTCTAGGTCTCTCGCTAGGCATATCCATGGCCGCTTTCATCACATTCATCCTTCCCCACCTCCATCTCACCGCAGCCCCGGACTTCACCTTTTTTAGGCTCGCCCTCGCCGTTGGCTCCGCCCTCATGCTTCAGGTTCTCTCCGCCACCGTGCTCGGAGCCCTGCTGCCAATCTCCGCCCGCGCGATCAACCTCGATCCCGCCGTGGTCTCATCGCCATCCCTCGCCTCGACCGTCGACGTCTCCGGGATGCTGATCTATTTCGGCACTGCGGCCACGATCCTGAATCTCTGAAATTACGGCCATTTTATGGCTGATTAAGCTCGGGTGGCGTCCTAACATCCGTCATGGACGCCCTGATCAAACATTTGGAAAATCGCGAAGATCTCAGCCCTCGCGAAATCGAAGCCGCTGCCAACCTGCTCCTCGACGCCGCTGCTCCCGACGCGGAAAAGCAGCGCCTTCTCCTCGCTCTCTCTGAAAAAGGAGAAACCCCGGCCGAGATCGCTGGCTTCGTCGAAGTTTTTCTCAACCACTCCGTCGATCCAATGCTTGGCACGCTCGACCTCAAAGGACCGACTCTTGATGTCTGCGGCACCGGCGGAGATCAACTCGACCTTTTCAACGTTTCCACCACGGCCATGTTTATCGCCGCTGCGGCAGGAGCGGTCGTCGTCAAGCACGGCAATCGTGGCATCACCTCGAAGAGCGGCGGCGCCGATGTGCTCGAAGCTCTTGGTGTCCGGATCGATCTTTCGCCCCAGGGTTTCCGCCACTGCGTCGATACCGCGGGAGTGGGCTTCATGTTCGCACCGAACTATCATCCTGCTTTCAAAGCTGTCGCGCAGGTGCGCAAAAACCTCGCCGCCTCGGGCCATCGCAGCATCTTCAATCTCATCGGCCCGCTGCTCAACCCGGTCCGCCCGGAGTGCCAGCTTGTCGGAGTTTTCTCCCGTGAACTGTGCCCTGCCTTCGCGGAAATCCTGCAGCGGCTGGGCCGTAAGAGCGCATGGGTCGTCAGCGGCTCCACTCAGGACGACAGCTCCGTTGACGAGGTTTCACTCATGGGCCCGACCCGCATTTGCAAGGCGGGCGCTCACCAAGGTTTCGTGGACGAGGAAATCAGCCCCGAAAACTTCGGCCTGAAGCTTGCAAAGGTGGAGGACTTAAAAGGTGGTGACGCCAAAGCCAACGCGGCCATCCTCGAAGACATCCTCTCAGGTAGGGACTGCGGACCGAAAAGGGACATCACCCTCCTAAATGCCGCCACCGCCCTCGCCTGCGCCGGCCTCGCGGACCACATCGGCGACGCCCTCGATCTCGCCCGCGAGGCCATCACTTCAGGAGCGGCACTCGAGCGGCTGCGACTCCTCCAAAAGGCTTCCGCCGAGGCATGAAACAGACTTTCTGCAAAACTCATTTGCTCGTCCCTTGCACTTCAAGAAAACAAACGGCTTGACGGGCCGGACGATGCCCTCTTCATTCCGGCCGCCCGCGTTTTTTCGCGTGTGCCCATCTAATGGGTGAATTGTCTCCAGTCATCCCGCTCCACAGCCCGTCAAAGCTCCATGCCTTCCAACAATCCTGCCAAACAGCCCGCCGCGAAAGAGGCCAGCAAGCCCACTTCCAAAGCGAAACCGGACCCCAAAGCCGCTCCCAAAAAATCGATTCCTGAAAAGGCGAAAAAGGTGACCGCAAAGGCTCCCGCAAATAAGAAGGCGGAACCTGCTAAATCTGCGGCAGAGACAGAAACAAATCCCGCCGCAAAGCCTGCCAAGGCAGCTGCCCCAGCCAAAGCCACCAAGCCCGCTAAAGCCGCCGCCGCCGCCGCAGCAGCACCCGCTCCCGTCGCCAAAGCAAAGAAAGCCGCCAAAGGCGAGAAGCGCCGCATCGACACTCCCGAGATCCAAGAGAAAATCCGCGAGCTCATCAAGCTCGCCAAGGAGCAGGAATACCTCACCTACGTTGACATCAATGAGATCCTCCCGAACGACCTCGTCGATCCGGATGACGTCGAGGCCATCATGGAGCGCCTCCGCAACATGGAGTTCGATATCATCGACGCCTCAGAGGTCGATCGTTTCAAGGACAAGAAGCGCGACGAAGGCGATGGCGATGAGGAAGAGGTAAAAGCCGACCAAAAGCTCGACATCCTCGACGATCCGGTCCGCATGTATCTCAAGCAGATGGGCCAGGTCCCCCTGCTCACCCGCGAGCAGGAAGTGGAAATTTCCAAACGCATTGAAGATGCCGAAATCGAAGTTTCAAAAAACCTTCACAAGTTCGGCTTCATTGCTGATTCCTATTTGGAACTCGCTGATAAACTGGACAAGGGCAAGGAGCGCTTCGACCGTGTGATCCTCGACAAGAAGATCGAGTCCCGCGAGCGCTACATGAAGGGCCTGCCCAAGCTTCGCGAACAGCTCAAGCAGCTCCACGAGGAGAACGACAATATTTTCCGTCAGCTCTCGGTGAAGAACCCGCGCGGCAAGAAAAAGCTCGAGGAACAGTTCGAAAAAAACATCGCCACGATGCACCGCGTCTACGTTCGCTTTTATTACAAGCAGAAGGTGGTTGAGGATTTCTGCGAGCTGGTGGAGGACTACATCGAGAAATTCTGGAAGTACAACCGCCGCTTGCAGACCCACCCGGACGACAAGGAATTCGTCACCAAGATGCGCGAGGTCCAACAGCGCTCATGGCTCAACAACGAGACCTTCGAGCCAGCTTACAAGGACCTCCGCCATTGGATGAAAGAGGCGCTCAAAGCGAAAACCGAGATGGTCGAGGCCAACCTCCGTCTCGTCATTTCCATCGCCAAGAAATACACCAACCGCGGCCTCTCGTTCTTGGACCTCATCCAAGAAGGAAACATGGGCCTCATGAAGGCTGTTGAGAAATTCGAATATCGCCGCGGCTACAAATTCTCCACCTACGCCACCTGGTGGATTCGTCAGGCGATCACCCGTTCCATCGCCGATCAAGCCCGCACGATCCGTATCCCGGTCCACATGATCGAGACGATCAACAAGCTCATGCGCGTGCAGAAGCAGCTCGTGCAGGAATACGGTCGCGAGCCATCGCCGGAAGAAATCGCCGAGGAAATTCATCTTCCCGTCGAGCGCGTCCGCGCCGTCCTCAAAATGGCCCAGCAGCCAATCTCGCTGCAGGCACCCGTCGGCGACTCGGACGACACTTCCTTCGGCGATTTCATCGAAGACAAGGCTGCCGACAACCCAATGGAGGAAGCCGGTTTCTCGATGCTCAAGGACAAGATCAAGGATGTCCTCGACACCCTCACCGAGCGCGAGCGCGAAGTTCTCGAACAACGCTTCGGCCTGAAGGACGGCTACAGCCGCACCCTCGAAGAAGTCGGCCGCCAATTCCAGGTCACCCGAGAGCGCATCCGCCAGATCGAAGCCAAGGCCCTCCGGAAAATGCGGCACCCGACCCGTATCCGGAAGCTCGAAGGCTTCATCGAGTTGCCTGGAGCGTAGGTGTTGGAAAAGTCCTTTCCGGCGCCTGCTCCATCGGCTAATCTCCTCTCATGCCGTTTCCTCAATACCGCATCCCTGTTGAGAGACTGAAGGAGGAGTGGTCTTTCCGTCTGCGCATGGAACGCCTGCGCCGCAGCCGCCCGCCCGGCCGACCCTCCACCATCACCGACAACAGCGAGCCATGGATCAAAAATCCATCCTCCGTAGCCGAATTCTGGGAAATCGCCTGCATGGTGAACGAGAGATGCGAACAATGGGGACCAAAGCCGAAGACTTCATCACGGGACTAGCATCGCTGTATCGCATCGTCGTGATAGGCGGGCTGGCGGTAATAGCCCATGGCCTGAACCGCTCTACAAAAGATGCTGATGTCTGGCTGGAGCCATTCGGTTCCCCAGAGGAGTGGGCAAGCAAGCTTCGCCTCTTCTGTGAAGATTACCCGGACCTCACCCTCCACGGGTTGCCCGGGTGGGAGATCCTCACTGCGGATACCATGGCTGAATCAGTTGCTCGGATCGGTATAGTGCGCGTTCTTGGTCTGAGTTTCCCCTTGGATCTGTTTCGCAGGCCCAATGAATTCGAAACAGATGACTTTGACGCTGTCTGGAGACGAGCAACCCGGATAGACGATGGTACTTATTTACCGGATCCTCTCGATCTGGTCGTAACAAAACTCAACACCGGCCGTTTGCAGGACCAGACGGATACGCAATTTCTTGAGTCCCTCGTTCGCCAGCGCTATGCAGAAGTTCTGCCAACGGCCTCTCTTGAAGAAGTAAAAGCTTTATTCGATCGTTTCCTCGACTGGCAGGTCTGCGAGCACGCGCTCGAAAATCCATCTCACAGTGTTAGGAATTACGCGCTCCATTGCCTAAAGGAAATGGCCCGTGAAGGAGATCCTTTTTCCCAAGCGCTGCTGGAAAACCGTCCCATCCCTTACTCGAATCTCCCGCCCGTTTCTTGATGCACTCTCCTGACGACTTTACCAAAATCGAATCCATCTTCGTCCGCCATCGCAACTGCCTGCTCTTGCGGGGCCAGTTCACGCCCATATATACGGACTACTACTTACATCTGATGGAGCATGGCCTTCGCTACCCAGGCGAGCTCGACCAAATGTTGAAAGACGGCCTCGCGATGCTCGTCCTGCATCTGACCGCGCGCCCTTGGACCGAGACCATTGCATGGACCGCAAATCTCCGCGCGCCCCGCATCAACCTATTCGTTACCGGTTCCTCCAACGAGCATTACATCACCGGCCGGATCTTCACTGAGGACATCCGCGAGCCGGATCGAAATTTCTTTTATTCGCAGACCACCGTCGTCACCGCCAACGAGCCCCGCCTGTCCACGATGGAAGTCGAAGGACGGGATCCGGTCGAGTGGATCTCCCAGTTCTACGACCAGTCAGAGCAGCGACCCGCCCGAGCCTTCCGACTCGATGATGAAAATTTCGCCCTCGTCGCCGCCCAGCCCGACGCGGACCTCGAATGGCTCGCGCAGCTGGATTCGTCGCAAATTTCGACCATTGATGCCGACCAGGCGACCAGCCTCCTAGAGACCCGCCACTTCCGCTTCCACTGCGGCTGCACGGTTGAAAAAATTCTGCCAATCCTCGGCGGCTGGCGCGACAAGCCGGACGAACTTTTTGCCGATGCGGACGTAATCACCGTGCAATGTCCCCGCTGCGCCGCCTCCTATCAGATTACCAGGGACATGATCTGATCAACGATGATGGGTTGTTCAAAAAAACTTGAACAACCCGGGCCACTCCGGTATCCCCTTTGTGTGGATGTGCCCCCACATGAACCAGAGACCGGGACGGAAAGCCTGACCGCACTCCAGCAGCAGGTGGTCGATTTCTTTGTGGACGGTGTCCGCGTTCTTGGGCTCCCCCGCTCATTGGGTGAAATCTACGGCCTGCTCTTCATTTCCCTCACCCCTCTCTCGCTCGATGATCTGGTGCGCAGACTCGGCATCTCAAAAGGCTCCGCCAGCCAGGGGCTCCGCACCCTCCGTGCTCTTGGAGCCGTCCGCGAGGCAGAAGGCAACGACGACCGCCGCACCTATTACGAGCCTGCTGTGGAGCTGAAACGCCTCGTCGGCGGTTTCATTCGTGAGCAGGTCCGCCCCCACCTGGACAGCGGCAAAACGAAGATCCAGCAACTTGCTGACACCGCAGCCCTCTCCACCGACCCTGCCGAACGAGAATTTTTCACCGATCGAATCGCGCGCCTTGAGGTATGGATGAAACGTGGAAGCCAAGTGCTCCCGGTACTGCAAAGGATCCTCGGCCAATGAGCGATAACGAAGCACAACGACCGGAATGGTTCTGCGTCCGCGCCCAAACGAAGCGGGAACACATTGCCGCGAACCACCTGCGCGAACTTGAGGGAATCGAAGTCTTCTGCCCCCGCATCAAATATCGCAAAGCCACCCGCCGCGGCAAGATCTGGTGGCTGGAGCCGCTTTTTCCCGGCTACCTCCTCGCAAAATTCCACCTGGCGGAAATGGAGCGGGCTGTCACCTTCTGCCAAGGCGTTCGCGGGCTCGTCCGCTTCGGCAGCGACATTCCCCACGTTCCCGAGCCCTTCGTGCTCTCCCTCATCCAACAGGTCGAACAGCGTTCCATTGATGACAGGGAACTCATCACTCTCGCCCCCGCAATCGCAGTTGGTGATGAAGTCGAGGTAGCAAACGGACCATTCCAAGGCATGAAAGGAACCATCGTCACTGTCGCCCCGGCTGCGGAACGGGTCAAAGTCCTGCTGGAATTCCTCGGTCAGGTGCAGCCGGTGGATCTCGACCTCTTTTCCATCCTCACGCCCGGCAAGCCTCTTCCTCAATTTGATCCTGACGCGAACGCGTAATGCTTCGCGATCCTTTAAGGGTTGAACATCCTAGCCTAGTGGTTCTCCATCGCCTCCACCTTTCCCTGTCATTGGGAAATGCAACTACCTCCATCGTCGCTCCCGAAGGTTTTTTCCCAATCAATCGGAAATTCGACCAAGGGCGGTAGCTTCCCACAACTCCCGAGCCCGAATTCCATGCCCATGCAGTTCCTGATCATCGGCGCCGGCTTCTCTGGAATCGTCGCTGCCCATCAGCTTTCGAACGCCGGCCATCACTGCACGATCGTCGACCGCCGCTCCCACCTCGCCGGCAACGCCCACGACTCTCATGACGACGCCGGAGTCCTTGTTCACAACTACGGCCCCCATTACTTCCGCACCAACTCGCAGCGGATCCTCGACTATCTCTCCCGCTTCACCGACTGGCACCCCGTTGATTACGCCATCAAATCCTTCACCGAGGATAGATACTGGCATTTCCCCATCAACCTCAACACCTTCGAGCAACTGATCGGGAAACCCGCCACATCCAGTGATTTCGAGCAATACCTCGCCACAAACCGCCTCGATATCCCGCACCCGAAAAATTCCGAGGAGGTGATTCTCTCCCAGGTCGGCCCGCGCCTTTACGAGCTTTTCTTCGAAGGCTACACCCTCAAACAATGGAAGCGCCACCCGCGCGATCTCGACCCATCCGTCTGCGGCCGCATCCCCATCCGCACCAACCGCGACGACCGCTACCTCTCTGAAACCTTTCAAGCGCTCCCAAAACAAGGCTATACCCACCTCCTCGAAAACATCCTCGCCGCCAGCCCCAACACGAGCCTCCACCTCAACACCGGTTTCACCGAAGCCCGCGCCCGATTTCCCCACGACCACCTGATCTTCACGGGCGCAATCGACGAGTATTTCGACCGCCGCTTCGGCCCCCTCCCCTACCGATCCCTCCGCTTCGAAAGAGAGTCTTTTACCGCTGAGCAGCTCCTCCCACGCGAGTCCATCTCAGGAAAAAAAGGCTTCTGGCAGCCAGCCATGCAAATCAACTATCCTTCGAAGAAGGACGCCTTCACCCGCATTGTCGAGATCAAGCACGCCACCGGGCAGCGGATCGACACCTCCACCATCGTCCGCGAATTTCCAGATGATTGGAGCCCCGGCAAAGAACCTTACTACCCCGTCCCTGCTCCTGACGCCGCCGCTGCCTACCAGCGCTACGCCGCACTTGCAGCCGCCGAATCCAACACCACTTTCATCGGCCGCCTCGCCACCTACCGCTACTACAACATGGACCAAGTCACCGGCATGGCACTCGCCGCCTCTGCCAAGCTGATCCGGCGTTTTACCTGAAGTAACCGCGATCTTCGGTCGCCGCACTGCCTGCCGCCATGGAAGCGCACGCGAACAGGATCTTCTCGATATCAAGGAACTCACCCGTCTCCCACGAACATCTCCCCTACCTGCCCGATCCCAAAATCCTTCCACTGGGGTACCTCGGAAGGCGCCCGCGAGTTTGACCGCCCTACCGACCGTCTCCTCAGCTTCCGCGAGAAAATCCAGTGGCTTGAAGAAGCCGAGACACTTTCCCTCGTCTTTCAGAAATCCCGCGAAAAAACCTCGACCTTCCCGCCTTCAGCAATCACTGATCCCTCCGCTTCAAGCACGTCAGCATAAAACAAATTATGTCCTCCTCGATTTTCATCTCCGGTCACCGCGGCATGGTGGGTTCGGCCCTCGTTCGCAAAGCCCAATCTTTTGGCCAATCGGTCCTCACCGCCACCCGCTCCGAGCTCGATCTTACCTCCCAGCGGTCGGTTTTCGATTACCTCGCCGAGCACAAGCCTGACACAGTAATCATCGCTGCGGCAAAGGTCGGCGGCATCCATGCGAACTCCACCTACCCTGCGGATTTCATCTACGAAAACCTCGCTATCGCCGCGAACCTCATTGAGGGCTCCCGCCAAGCCAACGTTCCTCGCGTTCTTTTCCTCGGCTCCTCCTGCATCTACCCGAAGCACGCCCCGCAGCAGATGCCGGAAGACTGCCTGCTGACCTCACCTCTGGAGGCCACCAACGAAGCCTACGCCATCGCAAAGATCGCCGGCCTCAAAATGTGCCAGCACTACCGCGCCCAGCACGGCCTCCTCTACCACTCAGCCATGCCCACCAACCTCTACGGGCCGGGGGACAACTACCACGCGGAAAACTCCCACGTCATTCCCGCCCTGATCCGCCGTTTCCACGAAGCCAAAGAGGCCCACGCACCCTCCGTCACCATCTGGGGCACCGGCACCCCTTGCCGTGAGTTTCTCCACGTCGATGACCTCGCAGCCGCCTGCTTCCACCTCCTCGCCTTGGATAACCCGCCGGACTGGGTCAACGTCGGCACCGGCACCGATCTCACCATCCTTAATCTCGCCCAGCTCGTCGCCACAACCGTCGGCTTTACCGGTGAAATCCTTACAGACCCCTCCAAACCGGACGGCACGCCGAAAAAGCTCCTCGATATCTCCAGAATCAAAGCCACCGGCTGGAGCCCCGCCGTCCCCTTCGAAGATGGTCTCGCCGCCGCTTACCAGGATTTCCTCTCCTCCCTCACCAGCGGATCGGCCCGCCTCTAACCGGAATCTCACCCCAGCATTTTGTGCGAAAATGCTGTTCCACGCTTGACTGAACGCCATGAACTCTACCGAATCACCGCCGCCTGGCGGGATTCTGCCCCGGCCCCCACAGACCCTTCCTCACAGCCACAGATGAAAAAAGCACTGATCACCGGTATTACCGGCCAAGACGGCTCCTACCTCGCGGAACTTCTTCTAGAGAAGGGCTACGAAGTCCACGGCATCAAGCGCCGCGCCTCTCTCTTCAACACCCAGCGGGTAGATCACATCTACGAAGATCCCCACATGGAACACGCCCGGTTCAAGCTTCACTACGGTGATCTCACCGACTCCTCGAACCTCACCCGCATCATCAGCGAGATCCAGCCGGACGAAGTTTACAACCTCGGCGCCCAATCCCACGTCGCCGTCTCCTTCGAAGCTCCCGAATATACGGCAGACGTCGATGCCATGGGCACGCTCCGCCTGCTCGAAGCCATCCGCTTCCTCGGCCTCGAAAAGAAAACCCGTTTCTACCAAGCTTCCACCTCCGAGCTCTACGGCCTTGTCCAGGAAATCCCACAGAAGGAAACGACCCCCTTCTACCCACGCTCCCCGTACGCCGTCGCCAAGATGTACGCCTACTGGATCACCGTGAACTACCGCGAATCCTACGGCATGTATGCTTGCAACGGCATCCTCTTCAACCACGAATCCCCGCGCCGTGGCGAAACCTTCGTCACCCGCAAGATCACCCGCGGCCTCGCAAACATCGCCCAAGGACTGGAACAGTGCCTGTTCCTCGGAAACATGGACGCTCTCCGCGACTGGGGCCATGCTAAAGATTATGTCCGCATGCAGTGGATGATGCTCCAGCAGGAAACTCCTGACGACTTCGTGATCGCCACCGGCAAGCAGATTTCCGTCCGCGAGTTCGTCCGCATGTCCGCACAGTTTGCCGGCATTGAGGTGGAGTTCTCCGGTGAAGGCGTTGATGAAATCGCCACCGTCACCTTGGCCAATCCAGAGCTCGCTCCCGCGCTTAAAGCTGGCGATGTCGTGGTCCGCGTTGATCCCCGCTACTTCCGCCCTGCCGAAGTCGAGACGCTTCTTGGCGACCCCACCAAGGCCAAGGAGAAACTCGGCTGGATCCCCGATATCACCGTCGAGGAAATGTGTGCCGAGATGGTCGCGTCCGACCTCGATACCGCACGCCGCCACGCATTGCTCAAGTCCCATGGACACCACGTGTCCGTCTCCAAGGAGTAAACGCAGGGCGGTTACGCCCCACCCACATTAACACCTCATCTAATGCCAGTCGCCATCATCACGGGCTCTGCGGGCCTGATAGGATCAGAGTCCACCAAAGCCCTTCATGCGCAAGGATTTACCGTGGTTGGGATCGACAATGACATGCGTTCTTATTTCTTTGGCTCGGAAGCTTCCACCAAGGAAACGGATCGCACCCTGACGGAAAGTTTGCCGAATTACCGTCCCAATGCGGTGGATATCCGCGACTGGTCCGCTACCGAAAGGATTTTTCGAGAATATGACAGCGACGTAAAGCTCGTCATTCACACAGCCGCGCAGCCCTCTCACGACTGGGCGGCGAAGGAGCCGCTAACCGACTTCGGTGTTAACGCCACTGGCACGATGCACCTTCTCGAGGCAACCCGCCTCCACTGCCCTGAAGCCGTCTTCATCTTCACCAGCACAAACAAGGTCTACGGGGACACGCCAAACAGACTGCCCCTCGTGGAACGAGAGACTCGCTGGGAGCTTGATGAAGCCCACCCGTTCCATATCGGCATCGACGAAACGATGTCCATAGATCACACCAAGCACTCGATCTTCGGAGCCAGCAAGGTGGCGGCGGATGTTATGGTTCAGGAATATGGCAGGTATTTTGGCATGAAGACGGCCGTCTTTCGCGGAGGTTGTCTCACAGGCCCCTCACATGCCGGCGCCGAGCTGCATGGCTTTCTCGCCTATCTCATGAAATGCATCGTGGAAAACCGTCCTTACCGCATCTTCGGCTACAAGGGCAAACAAGTGCGCGACAACATCCACTCGCATGACCTGGTCGAGGCCTTTCTCAGCTTCTACCGCAATCCGCGCTCTGGGGAAGTTTATAACATCGGCGGCAGCCGCCACTCGAACTGTTCCATGCTCGAAGCCATCGCCATTGGCGAGCGCATGTCAGGCAACAAGCTAAACTATTCCTATCTTGAGGACAACCGTATCGGGGATCACATATGGTATGTCAGTGATGTGAGAAAGTTCCAATCTCATTATCCGGACTGGAAATATGATTACTCCATTGAGGATATTCTGAGGGAGATATTTGAGGCCTGCGCGCACTCCTGAAGCAGCGGGGTCGACTCCATCCATTGGTATGAAATCCGAGCCCACAATCACCGTCCTTAACACGCCGTGTGTACTTACAACCCGTGAGACTCTCGCAGAACGCATTGACGAGCATTGCCGCCAGCCACGGTCGCAACCTCCCCTGTCAATAGACTTCACCAATGTTCACATCGTGGCGATGCGGACAACCGATAAGGCCTTCGAGCAGACTACATCCAGCGTCGACCTGTTTGTCTCCGACAGTCAGATCCTCAGTTGGGCGATCAGCCTTAGAGGTGGCAGGAACCACTCGAGAGTCTATGGGCCTGACTTCCTCAATTATTTTTTCAAGGCCGGGCCCACCGGACTCTCCCACTACTTTTTGGGAGCATCACAGGAGTGCCTGGAACAGTTGTGTGAGAGGCTGGAGGCCCTGCAATCGGGCTTCTGTCTATCCGGCATGCGTAACGGCTATTTCGGATCGGACGATGAGGAAGAGATTTTAGCGGACATCAATCGCGCGAATCCGAATGTGCTCTGGGTCGGCCTTGGCACCCCCAAGCAGCAGGAATGGATCGATAAATACAAGCCAAGATTAAAAGCGGGCGCTGTCCTTGCGGTCGGTTTCGCCTTCGACGTCAACGCCGGAACTAAAAAGGACGCTCCGGCATGGCTCGGTCCGATTGGTTGCACTTGGCTTTACCGCCTGCTTTGTGAACCGAGGCGGCTATGGCGCAGATACCTCGTTTATAACACCATATTCGTCTATCGGCTGATGTTGCAGTGTCTCAGCCACCGACGGTGACTCAACTGCCGCCAGGAGTCCTATCTTTTGACCACCCCTTCCCCACATGAAAATCACCAATATCTGCTGTCTCGGCGCCGGTTACGTCGGCGGCCCCACCATGGCCATGATCGCTTCGAAATGCCCTGACATCCAGGTCACCGTCTGCGATTTCAACCAACAGCGCATCGACGCCTGGAACTCCGATGAACTTCCAGTCTACGAGCCCGGTCTTCAGGAAGTAGTCGAATCCGCCCGGGGAAGAAACCTCCATTTCAGCACCGACATCAAATCCGCTATCGACGCCGCCGAACTCATCTTCGTCTGCGTCGGCACCCCCACGAAATCCTACGGCATCGGTGCCGGCCGCGCCGCCGACCTCCGCTACATTGAGGCCGCTGCCCGTCTGATCGCGGAAGTCTCCCAGTGCGACAAGATCATCGTGGAAAAATCGACGATCCCGGTCAAAACCGCTACCGCCATCCAGTCCATCCTTTCCGCCAACTGCGGCTCCGGCGCAAAATTCCAAGTATTGTCCAACCCCGAGTTCCTGGCAGAAGGCACGGCCGTAGCCGACATGGAGAGCCCCGACCGCATCCTCATCGGCGGCGAGCAGACACCCGAAGGCCAGGCCGCCCTCAAGGCCCTCGTCTCCGTCTACGCCCAGTGGGTTCCCCGCGATCGAATCATCACCACCAACCTCTGGTCCTCCGAACTTTCCAAGCTCGTCGCCAACGCCTTCCTCGCCCAACGCATTTCCTCGATCAACTCTATCTCCGCCCTCTGCGAGGCCACCGGAGCCGATGTCGATGAAGTCGCCCGCGCCATCGGCACCGACTCTCGAATCGGTCCGAAATTCCTCAAAGCCTCCGTCGGCTTCGGCGGCTCCTGCTTCCAAAAGGACATCCTGAATCTCACCTACCTCTGCGAATCCTTCAACCTTCCCGAGGCCGCCGCCTACTGGCGCTCCGTCGTAACCATGAACGACTGGCAGAAATCCCGCTTCGTCGAGAAAATCGTCCGCACCCTTTTCAACACCGTCAGCGGCAAGCGGATCGCCATCCTCGGCTTCGCATTCAAAAAGGACACCAACGACACCCGCGAATCCGCCGCCATCCACATCGTCCGCGACCTTGTCAGGGAGAACGCCCATGTCGTCATCTACGATCCCCGTGTCCCCAAGGAAACGATACACCGCGACCTCCTCGAAGTCGGCGTCCCCCAGGACATCATCAATTTCAACGTCGAGATTGCCGAAGATCCCTACACCGCCGTCGAAGGTGCGCACGCTATGGCCACCCTAACCGAGTGGGACGAATTCCGCGACCTCGACCTACCGCGCATTTACGACCTGATGCTCAAGCCCGCCTTCGTTTTCGACGGCCGCGCCATACTCCCCGTTGCCGCCTTGGCCAAACACGGCTTCGAAGCCTTCATCATTGGTAAAGGTGAATAGTGGGAGTCATCTACTCCTCACAAAATTGTCACTCTAACCTTGCCTCAGGCCTTTTCGGGTCTTGAGTTAGATCATGAACATCCACCCCGAGTTCCACCGCTTCCTCAACCGCCACGACAAGGAGACCCTCCTGCGACAGAAAGGTCTCGCCGTCTGGATGTGCGGCCTCTCTGGCTCGGGGAAATCAACCATCGCCAACGCCGCCGAACGCGTACTCCACCAGCAGGGCCGTTTCACCATCATCCTCGATGGCGACAACGTCCGCACCGGCCTCAACGCCGATCTCGGTTTCAGCGATGAGGACCGCCTGGAAAACATCCGCCGCATCGCAGAACTCACCAAGATCCTCGTCAACAACGGCGTCGTAGTCATTATATCCGCCATCACGCCCCGCGGGGAACTCCGTGATCTCGCCCGGGGCGTCGTCGGCGAAGAAAATCTTTTCGAAGTCTATGTCCAAGCCTCCTACGAAGCTTGTGAGCAGCGGGACGTAAAAGGCCTCTACGCCAAAGCATCCAAAGGTGAGATCGCCCACTTCACTGGAAAGGACGGCTCCTTCGAGCCCCCGCTCTCCCCCGATCTCACACTCGATACCGAGATCCTCTCAATCGAGGACGCGGCTATCGAACTCATCGAAGGCATCCTCCACCGCCTCTGAGCAACACTGGCGGCGGATTGCATCCCCCACGCCCCGTCCCTCCGCGTCCACGCCGCTTCCAACATGGACTTCACCCGGAGCCTCCCGCAGCTCGTCACGCGCTTTGGGCAAGCCAATATCCGCTACGCCCTCATCGGCGGCCTTGCGATGGCTCTTCATGGACTCCAACGAGCAACGCTCGACGCCGATTTCGTCCTCATGTTGGACGATCTTTCGATAGCTGATGGTATCCTTGTGGAGGAAGGATATGAGAGGGGTTTTCATTCTCCTAACGTATCCCATTTCACCGCCACCTTTCCCCTCCCCGCGCGAGTCGACATCCTTCATGCGTTTCGTCCCGCTACCTTGGGTATGCTTGACCGGGCGAAATGTCTGCCCCTAACCCCGGAGTTGAACATTCCTGTCGTCTCACTTGAGGACATCATCGGCCTGAAGATCCAGGCATCGGTAAACGACCCCTCCCGCTATTATACCGACTGGAGCGACATTCACGCGATCTTAGCCCACTGCCGCACCCATACCCTGCCGGTGGATTGGGATCTTCTTGCCGACTACCTCGCCCTCTTCGACCTTCAGTCCAAGCTCCCAGACCTCCTCCGCTCCCATGGCTCATCTCTCTGAAGAAGCAAAGGCTGCCCTGAAAGCCGCAGCTTCGGAGCCTCCTTTCCAGAACCCTCCCCAGCCGCCGCTTCCATTCTGGGAATACCTCAAGGTGATCTCCAACCTCCCGCCCTCGCTCACTCCGGAGAAGCCGGTGAACTTTAGCGGGAAACACTGGAAACTCTGATTCCTTATAAAAACACTCAACTTACTAATTATTTCTTGACCTCTCCTGCACCACCCCCTACCCCTCCCGGGACGACGGCCCACCAGTGGTGCCACTGGCACTTGCCTCCGGCTTCCCTACCACTGATCACTGCCCATTGATCACTCGCCACCTTCTTCCATGCCCAATTACAATCTCTCCCACCTCGATCAACTCGAAGCCGAGGCCATTTTCATCCTCCGGGAAACGGCCGCACAGTTTCAGAACCCAGCACTCCTGTTTTCCGGCGGCAAGGACTCCATCGTTATGGCATGGCTCGCGAGAAAAGCTTTTTGGCCCGCCCGCCCCCCTTTCCCACTCGTCCACATCGATACCGGTCACAACTTCGATGAGACAATGACCTACCGCGATGAATTCGTCGCCCTCCTCCGCGCCTCCCTCGTCGTCGGCTCCGTTCAGGAATCCATCGATTCCGGTCGCGTTGTCGAAGAAAAAGGCCCCAACGCCTCCCGCAACAAGCTCCAGACCGTCACCCTCCTCGACACCATCGAGAAGCACCAATATGACGCCTGCCTCGGTGGTGGCCGCCGCGACGAGGAAAAAGCCCGCGCTAAGGAACGATTCTTCTCTCATCGCGACGATTTCGGCCAGTGGGATCCGAAAAACCAGCGCCCAGAGCTCTGGAACCTCTTCAACGGTCGCAAGAACCCCGGCGAGCATTTCCGCGTATTTCCCCTCTCCAATTTCACCGAGATGGACATCTGGATGTACATCCAGCGCGAGGAAATCCCCCTCCCCTCCATCTACTTCGCCCACGAGCGCGAGATCTTCGAGCGCAGCGGCTCCCTCCTCGCCGTCACGGAGTTTCTCAAGCCCCAGGCCCACGAAATCGTCACCAAGGAAACAGTCCGCTTCCGCACCATCGGCGACGCCACCTGCACCGGTGCCGTCCGCTCCCCCGCCTCAAATCTCGACGAGGTCATCGCCGAAGTCGCCGCCGCCCGCCAAACCGAGCGCGGCACCCGCTCCGATGACAAGCGTTCCGAAACCGCCATGGAAGATCGCAAAAAAGAAGGCTACTTCTAGCGGAGCAACGCGCCCCGCGTGTCTATGCGGCGCCTCTGCCGCAATCCTGCCCGCACCACCACCGACCATGCAAACAGCCCCTCCCACTCAGCACTCCATCTGGAAGCGCATGACTTTGGAGGAAAAATACCGCCTCACCGCCTCCACTATCCAACAATCCCGCCAGCTCAAGCGCCTCGGACTCCGCATGAAGTTTCCCGATGCCACTCCAGAAGACATCGAACAGAAACTCGCCCACCTCTGGCTCCATGCAAGACCCTGACCTTATCACCCTGTTCGTCGCACCGCTCGAAGCCGCCGGGATCCGCTACATGATCACCGGCTCCATCGCCAGCTCCATCTACGGCGAACCCCGCAACACGCTAGACATCGATCTCGTCCTTTTTCTTCAGAACAGCCAAGCCTCCGAATTCTCTCAAATTTTTCCGGAAGAGGGTTTCTACCTGCCGCCCACGGATGTAATCCAGATCGAAGCCAGGCGAGAAACCCGCGGACACTTCAACATCATCCATCACAACAGCGGCCTCAAAGCGGACATCTATCTCTCTCAGAACCACCCTTACCTGCCCTGGGCCATCGAAAACATCCGCCGCATCCAAGCCCCCGGCGGCCCCATCTGCATCGCCCCTCCTGAATATGTGATCCTCCACAAGCTCGAGTTCTACAAAGAATCCCAGCATCAACGACACCTTCGCGACATAGCCGGCATGATTGAACAGCAGTCCCTCGACCACACCTTCCTAGCTCCCGCTCTCCAAAAGCTCAATCTCACGCCAGAGTACGAAGCCGCTCTCGCCCTGACATCCAACTCCCGCTGAACATTCACTCTCTTCATTAGCGCCCATCCGCGTCCATTCGCGGTTAAAGCCCTCCACTCTTCCCAACAACTTCTTACGACTCACATGGATCTATTGCGCTTCACCACCGCCGGCTCAGTTGATGACGGCAAATCCACCCTCATCGGCCGCCTCCTTTACGATTCGAAATCCATCTTCGAAGACCAGCTCGAGGCCATGGAGGAATCCTCCCGGAAGCGCGGCGATGAAAACGTCAACCTCGCCCTCCTCACCGACGGCCTCAAAGCCGAGCGAGAACAAGGCATCACCATCGACGTCGCCTACCGCTACTTCGCCACCCCCAAGCGCAAGTTCATCATCGCTGACACCCCCGGCCACATCCAGTACACCCGGAACATGGTCACCGGCGCCTCCACCGCCAACCTCGCAATCATCCTTATCGATGCGCGCAAGGGCGTCATCGAGCAAACCAAGCGCCACTCCTTCATCGCCAACCTCCTCCGCATCCAGCACCTCGTCGTCGCCGTCAACAAGATGGACCTCGTCGACTACTCCGAGGAAGTCTTCAACAAGATCGTCAGCGACTTCCGCGAGTTCGCCTCCCGCCTCGACAACATCGTCGACATCACCGCCATCCCAATCTCCGCGCTCAATGGCGACAACGTCGTCGATAAATCCAAAAACATGGACTGGTACGAGGGACCGACCTTCCTCTACCACCTGGAAAATGTCTACGTCGGCGGTGAGGAAAACCACGTCGATGCCCGCTTCCCCGTCCAATGGGTCATCCGCCCCATGTCGGATGAGTGGCACGACTTCCGCGGCTACGCCGGCCGCGTCGCCAGCGGAGTTTTCAAACCCGGAGACGAAGTCACCGTCCTCCCCTCCGGTTTCAAAACCCGCGTCAAAGCCATCCACTCTCCGGACGGTGAAAAAGACGAAGCCTTCGCCCCACAGTCCGTCTGCTTCACCCTCACCGATGAGATCGACATCTCCCGCGGCGACACCCTGATAAAATCCAACAACCCGCCCCGCGTCTCCCAGGACATCGAGGCCATGGTCTGCTGGTTCTCCGCGAAAAGCATGCCTGCCAAGGCCAAGCTTGTCATTCGCCACACCACCCAGGAAACCAAAGCCATCATCCAGGAAGTAAAATACCAGGTCGACGTCAACACCCTCCACAAGATCGAAGGCATCGATTCCCTCTCCATGAACGACATCGGCCGCATCACCCTGCGCACCGCCGTCCCCCTCATCCACGACTCCTACCGCCGCAATCGCAGCACGGGCTCCTTCATCCTCATCGATCCCGGCACCAACGAAACCGTCGCCGCCGGCATGATCGTGTAGCTGCGGCGTGGGGGCGATCTTCGGTCGCCCAGTATTTACAGGCGGAGCCGGCTTTATCGGCTCCAATCTCGTCTACCTTCTGATCGCCAAGGGCCACTACGTCCTGAACATCGACAAACTCACCTACGCGGGAAACCTTGCCTCCCTCGAGAGCCTCGAAGAGAACCCCGCCCACCACTTCCTCTAGGCCGACATCTGCGACCCCGCGGCCATGATCGCCGCCTTCGAGAATTTTCCCCCGGACTGGGTCATGCACCTCGGTGCAGAAGCCCACGTCGACCGCTCCATCGACGGCCCCGGCACCTTATTCAGACAAATATCATCGGGACCTACACCTCCTCCAGGGCGCCCGCTCTTATCTTACAAACCACCCGAACCCCTCCTTCCGTTTTCTCCACGTCTCCACCAACGGCGTTTAGGCTACCTCAGCGAAACCGGCTTTTTCGCCCTCCGCAGCAAACCCATCCCCCTTTAGGGCAAAGGCGATAACTTCCGTGACTGGCTCTACGTCGAGGTCCACGCCGAAGCGGGCACCCCGCCGAAGTATCGCTTAAAAAAACCTTCCACCAGACGATCTCGGCAGAATCAACTCAAAACCGAGCGGTGAGTCATTCTTCTCTGCGACGGACGAATATCACGTCTACCTGCCTTAAGCCACCTTGGGAATCAAAGTTTAGGTTGTAGATATTAAAGAGTTCGAATCCCGCATCGTAGTAAATGGCCAAAGCCTCATCGAAACGTTTTTGCCCCGAGTAGGTCGGCTGCGTGATGATCTCTGAGTAGATCATATCGATCCGTCCCTCTGCCATGGCCCGCTTGGCTCCCTCGATCACTGTGTGCTCCGCACCCTGAACGTCCAGTTTGAGTATATGAATTCGATCGATCCCCAGCTCACTAACAACTTGATCCAAAGTCTGGAACTTCGCCTGTACCACTTGCTCGGTATCCAGCAGGCCTTCGCCCCACGTCCGCGCACCAAGCTGATCAGTAGGTAACAACGAGTTTGTGGCCGAAAACGTGTTGGAGTGGAACGCGAGTTCTCCGGCACGGTCCGTCAGCCCAAATTGGTAAACCTCAGTGAGAGGATCGCTTGCGGCACTTTCCTGAAGGATCTGGAATGACGCCGGAAAAGGCTCAAAGGATAGAATCCTCGCCGAAGGAAAAAGCTGACGGAATTTCGGGCCGTCTGCCCGTGATGGCCCCCCACATCGAAAATGAGCGGTTTATCGATACCTTCGCATAACTTTACCATCTGAAGGTAAGGGTCACTTACATTAGCCTCCAATACCCCCGGCTCCTCACCGACAACAGCCGCCTGCTCGACTTCCTCCGTAGCAGCATCTTCAGAATCCCCCTCGGCTGGCCGTCCTCTTGACCTTTGAAACTTTTCTGCGATTTTCTTAAACCCGTTCATTTGCGTTCGCCTCAGGTTGTTGCATCGTCACCAGCTTGCGCAAGCGCCTTCTTCCGCGACTTCGAGTCCAGATCGTTCCTACACAGCGGGTGGGACAGCCGCCACCATTGCTCAGGGTCGGCCTCCCCCTCTTTCGAAGTTGACGCCCCACCTAACGCAGTCGTGCGCAGCAGAACCTGACCGGCAGCGGTATGCCGTTCATCCGATACCACGTTATGCCCAAGATCTAGGAATTCTAGCCTCAGGCCCGCGGCACTTGACGCCCCAATGTCGGCCGGTAGTCTCCCCGGACCCCAACCGGAATCCTGCTCCTCCGGGCGCGATTCTCCGGCAACACACCTCCCAATGAAAAACACAGATGAACTTGACGAGCCACAGCCGACGGAACTGATTTCCTTCGCCCAGAACTGTGAGGACATCCTTCTTTGGCGGGCCCTAGGCCACATTCAAAAAGGCTTCTACATTGACGTCGGTGCGAACGATCCAAGCAAGGATTCTGTGACCAAGCTCTTCTACGTAAGAGGATGGAGCGGAATCAACGTCGAGCCGGTCCAGCATTGGATCGACGTGATGGCAGAAGAGCGACCCCGGGACATCAGCCTGAAACGATTGGTCGGCACTGAAGAAGGGTCCATGACCTTTTTCGAAGTGGAGGAGAACACTATGCTCTCAACCACCCAGCGAGAGATAGCGGAAGAGCATCAGCGGGAACTTGGGTATCATTTCAAAGAATACGAGGTGCCCTGCACCACCCTCACCTCTATCTGTGATGGACACGTCCAGAGCGATATCCACTTTCTGAAAGTCGACGTTGAGGGCGGCGAGCGCTCCGTTCTTGAAGGCTTCGATTTTTCACGATTCCGCCCATGGATCGTCGTGATGGAATCGACCAAGCCCTGCACCACCGAGGAGGTCCATTCCGACTGGGAACATCTGCTCGAGAACGGCGGCTACACCTTTGTTTTCTTCAACGGACTGAGCAGGTATTACATCGCTAACGAGCATCCGGAGTTGAAGCAGCATTTTCACGCCCCGGCAAATCTGCATGATAGATTCGTCACCTCCTATACCGCCGGAATCAGGGACCGCATGTTGCAGGCGGAGGACCGAATCGTCCAGCTGGAATACCAGCTCAAGCACGCCCTCGAAGAAGGTCGGCAAAAGGAAGAGCAGGCCCGGAGCCAGGTGGAAGAGCTTCACAGAAACATCGGCTCCTACCGCAACAGCCGCTCCTGGAAGGCAACCAAATGGCTCCGCTCAATCGAAAAGCGCCTAGGAAAACGATGATCCTTGCAGGCCTTCCTCGTTCCTAAAAGCTGCCAGCGGCACGAATCCTGGTCTAACCGCACTTTCCGCTTCTCCGACCGCCCTCCCTTGAGCTCACTACTTGTGACAGCTCATAGGTGCCTCGCTTCTCATCCCCGCGACAACCGGCCTTCACATCCTGAGAGAAAAATCGCCAGATCACGTCTCGCCAACAAGCATCAGAGCAAAACCGCCGTCCTCCCCACCGTCGTTTGACCTCCTACGCTCTTCTTCTCCGCGTGTTCCGTGCCTTCCGTGGTTCCCCTTTTCATCCGCGCCCCCCTCTGCGACCTCTGCGCTGCAGTAAGACCATGCTCTCTCCGTCTCGCTTCTCCCTCGGCACCTCTTCCCATTCTTCAAATTCGCGGTCTCAAATTCTACGTCCTTCCTATTAGTTCAATTTTTCTTGAACTAAATCTGCGTCTCCCTAGTTTCCGGCCGCGCCTGCTGAAAAGCATCGCCTCATCCCCTTTTTCAAGCCCGCAAGTCTTCCGCCCCGCCGCAGAGCCGACCAAGGGCGGCAGCGTGCCGGGAGCGCCGACGCCCACGTCGGCAGCCATTCTTCTGGCTCAACCTAAGACACTGTCTACAAATCTTCTTCATCACCATTCGTGCCATTTGCGTGATTAGTGGTTCCCATTCTTCCTTCCGAGTGTTCCGAGCCTTCCGTGGTTCCCCCCTCTTCCATTTCAGCCTATCTGCTTTCAGACCTTCAGCTTCTACCTCTTCATTCCCGCCCATTCGCGTCAATTAGCGGTTCGCTCTTCCACTTCATAAAAACCGCCCTCATTCGGGACGCAGGCATCGACCTCGACTTCCAAGGCTTCGGGGAAAACGAAACCGCTACCGACCCGCGCCATCGGTTGGCTCCTTCTCAGAGTGAACCCCAATTTCTTCCGCTGCGTCGACAGCCACCGGCTCGTGGGAGATCCCGCGCACGCAAAAGTAATTTTAACGTAGGAACGCGCGTTATCCCAGACCCCCGGAAAACAAAATCCCCCGCGCGCGTCAATTACCCAACACATCTAGACAACCAATCAGCATCATGAAAGCAGTCATCCTAGCAGGGGGCCTTGGCACCCGTCTCTCTGAAGAAACCGCCCTCAAGCCAAAGCCGATGGTTGAAATCGGCGGTCGACCCATTCTCTGGCATATTCTCAAGATCTACAGCCATCACGGCATCAACGACTTCGTAATCTGCGCCGGTTATAAGGGGTATATCATCAAGGAATATTTCGCCAATTACTTCCTGCACATGTCTGATGTAACCTTCGACATGTCAGACAACACGATGAAGGTCCACCACAAGAAAGCGGAACCTTGGTGCGTCACAATTGTTGACACAGGCGACGAAACAATGACCGGAGGCCGCATCAAACGTGTGGCACAATATCTCGATGGACCTTTCTGCTGCACCTATGGAGACGGTGTCGGGGACGTGAACATCAGCGAGCTAATTGATTTTCACAAGAAGTCCGGCCGCCTCGCCACCCTTACCGGAGTCCAGCCTCCCGGTCGCTTTGGCGCGCTCCAATTGGACGGCGACAAAATCCTCTCCTTCCAAGAAAAGCCTCAGGGCGACGGCTCGTGGATCAACGGAGGGTTCTTCGTTTTAGAACCTGAAGTTTTGAACTATATCGATGGCGATGCAACCCTCTGGGAACGTGAGCCTCTTGAGAGACTCGCTGCAGATCAACAACTCGGCATCTTCCGCCACGACGGATTTTGGCGCCCGATGGACACCCTCCGTGATAAGATCGATCTGGAGAACCTTTGGGACTCCAGCAAAGCCCCTTGGAAGGTGTGGTGAGGAAGAAGGGGACAGGAGACAATGGACAGGAAACAGTAAGAGAAGAAGGCTATGGCGATCCAATCTGCTAAAGAGCTAGTGGTCTATCAGAAGGCTTATTCTCTGGCGATGCAGGTTTTCGAAGTCTCTAAGCCCTTCCCACCGGAGGAACGTTGGGCGCTCACTGGTCAGATCCGGAGATCCTCCCGTTCCGTTTGCAACAACCTCCGTGAAGCTTGGGCAAAGCGGCGATACGAAGCGCACTTTATTTCAAAACTTACTGACTGTGACGGTGAAGCGAACGAAACCGACACATCTCTAGACTTTGCACATGACTCCGGATATATCACGTCCGATGAACACATCGCGTTGATTTCACTCAATGATGAGGTCTGTAAAATGCTCGGCAGTATGATCCGTAACCCGAAGCCCTTCCTTTTGGGATAGAAGGCGACAGGAGTCAGCCTGTCCCCTGTCCCCTGTCCCCTGTCCCCTGTCCCCTGTCCCCTGTCCCCTGTCCCCTGTCCCCTGTCCCCTGTCAATGTTCAACGATTCCTACAAAAACAAGCGCGTCTTCCTCACCGGGCACACCGGATTCAAAGGCGCTTGGCTAGCCGAGTGGCTGCTAATGTTGGGCGCGGAAGTCCATGGATATGCTCTCGATCCCCAGCCTCACGAACTCCTTTTTGGACAGCTTGGTTTGCAGGGACGGCTCGCCTCCGACACCCGCAGCGACCTTTCGGACCGGGCCGCCTTATCCCACGCCCTGAGAGCTGCGGATCCCGAGATCATTCTACATCTGGCCGCCCAGCCGCTGGTCCGCCTCTCCTACGATATCCCGGTTGAGACCTTCGCAGCAAATGTAATGGGAACGGCCCATCTTTTGGACGCGGTCCGGCAGATGGGGAACGCTTGTTCGATCGTCTGCGTCACCACCGACAAGTGCTACGAAAACCGCGAGTGGCTGCATGCATACCGTGAGGAAGACGCCATGGGCGGACACGATCCTTACAGTGCTTCCAAGGGAGCTGCCGAACTAGTGATAGCTTCTTACAGGAACTCCTTTTTTCACTCGCCCCACAATTCCGACTCTCCCGTCCGCTTGGCCTCCGCCCGCGCGGGGAACGTCATCGGCGGCGGCGACTGGGCCAAAGACCGCATCGTCCCCGACTGCATCCGCGCCATCCGCACCGGAGACTCCATCCCGGTCCGCAACAAGATCGCCACGCGCCCATGGCAGCATGTGCTCGAGCCCCTGAGCGGATACCTCCACCTTGCCGCCTCCCTCGCCGAAGCTCCGGCCTCTGGCAATCCAACTCCCCTCACCTCCGCCTTCAACTTCGGCCCCGCCCTCACCAGCAATCGCACCGTGGCTGAACTCGTGCAGGAGCTCGTGAAGCACACCGGTGGCGATTGGACCGACGCATCCGACCCCAACGCCCTTCACGAAGCCTCCAAGCTCAACCTCGCAACCGACAAGGCTTTTCACATTCTCGGCTGGCAACCCGTCTGGCCCTTCGAGGAAACCATCGCCCAAACCGCCCGCTGGTATGCAGGCGAAGCCTCAGGCGAAGATCCCGTCGTCCTCACCCAAGCCCAGATCCAAGCCTACCAATCCGCCGCCTCCAAAAAACAAATCCCTTGGGCAACAGCCTAAGGGATCAAGGAGTTATCCATTATTGGTCAAACTATTAATTATCGCGATATAGATCAGCAACACCGCTAATCTATCAATGATCCACCCTCCCCGTCCCTCCGCGCCTCTGCGGTCACCTCTTCCTCTTCCTCTCCCTCTTCCCACTGATCACTGATCACTGATCACTGATCACTCGTCACTTTTTCACCATGACCCCATCAGACATCAAAACTGAAATCCTCCGCCTCACCCGCGAGTATTCCAAACTCACCCACGCTGCCAACCGCCCTGGCGATGATCCATCCCGCTCCGTCCACCAGGAGGGCCAGACTATTCCCTACGCGGGCCGTGTCTTTACTGAGGATGAAGTCGAGGCAGCCGTATCCTCCACCCTAGATTTCTGGCTAACCCTTGGCCCCGAGGGTGAGGCCATGGAGAAAGAACTTGCCGCCTACATGGGAGTGAAGCACTGCCTGCTGGTGAATTCCGGCTCCTCCGCCAACCTAGTCGCCTTCTCCGCCCTCACCACCCACAAGCTTCCCGAGCACAAGCGTATACGCCCCGGTG
Source organism: Akkermansiaceae bacterium (assembly GCA_041748235.1). Classification (GTDB taxonomy): domain Bacteria; phylum Verrucomicrobiota; class Verrucomicrobiia; order Verrucomicrobiales; family Akkermansiaceae; genus Luteolibacter. Next base: position 76,804 of record JBGTDO010000086.1, read on the forward strand.
ACGAGGTCATCACCGTCGCCGCCGGGTTCCCCACCACTGTCGCCCCCATCATTCAATGCGGAGCCGTTCCAGTCTTCATCGATGCGAAGGTGCAAACGGGCAATGCCGATTGCTCGCACCTAGAAGCCGCTCTTAGCCCGAAGACCAAAGCCGTGATGATGGCACACGCCCTCGGCAATCCCTTCGAACTCATCACCGTCCTTGAGTTCTGCCAGAAACACGATCTCTGGCTCGTTGAGGACAACTGCGACGCACTCGGCTGCACCTACACTCTTCCTCTTGAAAAAGCCAAGTCGCTCGGCCTCGACCACCTCATCAAAATCGCCGAAAAAGGCGAGCATCCCATCATCCGCATTGAGGATGGCAAGCTCACCGCCCCCACGGGCTCCTTCGGCGACATCTCCACCCAATCCTTCTACCCTCCCCACCATCTCACCATGGGCGAGGGCGGCTCAGTCAACATCATCCGCCGCCCCCCTCTCAAGACCTACGCCGAATCGTTCCGCGACTGGGGCCGCGATTGCTGGTGCCCCTCCGGGAAAGACGACACCTGTGGAAAGCGTTTCCAATGGCAGCTCGGCGAACTTCCCGAAGGCTACGACCACAAATACATCTACAGCCACCTCGGCTACAACGTGAAGCCCCTCGACATCCAAGCCGCTATCGGGCGCATCCAAATCAAGCGCCTCCCAGCCTTTGTTGAGGCACGGAAGCAAAACTGGGAGCGCCTCCGCCGAGGCCTCCATGGCCTCGAACACGTCCTCGAGTTCGCCCTCCCCACCCACGCCACAGCTTGGAACCCGCCGAGCTCCGAGGATCCGACTTCCCAAGATTCGAGCTCCTCCTTCTCCTGGGATGAATCCGGATGCCGCACCGATTGCTCGTGGTTTGGATTCAAACTCACCGTCAAGGAATCAGCCCCCTTCACCCGCACTGAACTGGTCCGCCACCTCGACGATCACAAGATCGGCAACCGAATGCTCTTCGGCGGCAACCTCGTCCGACAGCCCGCGTTCGTCCAGCTCCGTCGGGACAATCCCGCCGCCCTCCGCGTCGTCCCCGTTTCTCCGGCCTCTGAAACTCTGGCCTCCCCGCTCCCAGCGGCTGACCGCATCATGAACCAGACCTTCTTCCTCGGCACATATCCGGGACTCACCCCGGCCCAGATCGACTTCATGGCAAAGGTGATTCAGGAGTTCATCGCAGCAAGGGAAACTAGATAAATCCAATGCGTTTCTTTGTCACAGGCGGTACCGGATTCATCGGCTCCCACTTCATCAATCTGGCTCAGGAGTTGGGCCACGAAGTGGTTGCTCTGAGACGTCCCGGATCGACCCCGCCCATCCCGCTGGAAAATGAGCCGGAGTGGCACCAGCACCCGCTGGATGAAGTGCCCGCCGCCGTCCTCAACGGCTGCGACGTTCTCCTTCACTTCGCCGCTCAAGGCGTCTCTCCCCAGGCGACAGATTGGAGCACCGCCTTCGAGGTCAACGTTAGGCAAAGCATCAGCTTGTTCTCCGCCGCAGAAAAGGCCCGGGTGCCACACCTCGTTGCCTGCGGATCCTGCTTCGAATACGGAAAAAGCGGCGAGCGCTACAGCGAAATCCCGCCGGACGCGCCGTTGGAGCCTGTTGGTCCCTACGCCGCTTCCAAGGCCGCATTCAGTCTCGCAGCTGAAAGCCTTGCCCGCACATCGGCATCCGCTTTTACAATTCTCCGCCCCTTCCACCTCTATGGCGAGGGGCAGCACGAAAGCAACTTCTGGCCTTCCCTGCGCCTTGCCGCTCAGACTGGACAAGATTTCCCCATGACCGCCGGCGAGCAGGTCCGTGATTACTTTCCCGTGGAAGCAGCCGCCCGCACCTTTCTAGAGGCTGCCACCTCGCCCCCGCCACAAATTTTCTTGCTGAAAAATCTAGGATCAGGCGAGCCTGTTTCGCTCGCCGAATTCGCCACACGGTGGTGGAAATCTTGGAGCGCCACCGGGTCCCTTCAGATAGGAAAGATCCCCTACCGTAGCAACGAGGTCATGCGCTTCGTCCCCAAGATCTAACTGCACTCTACCCGGCACTCACCCAGCGACTTTTGATTCAACCATGTCCGATATCCCCAAGAACATCCTCGTAACCGGAGGCTGCGGCTTCCTTGGTTCCAACATCGCCGCCCACTACCTCCAGAAGGGAGCCCGGGTCACAATTATTGATGCTCTCTTCCGCACCGGCGGGACCAGCAATCTCGCCTGGCTCCGCGAGCAGGCCCCGGATGGAGCCTTCACCTTCGTCCAGGGCGATCTGGCCGATCCGGAATTGGTTTCCAAGGTATTCCAGGAAAATGGCCCCTTCGACTATGTCTGTCACCTCGGCGGACAGGTGGCCATGACCACCTCCCTATCGGATCCGAGGCGGGATATGCTGACAAACGTGGTCGGCACGTTCAACGTCCTTGAAGCAGCCAGGAAACACAGCCCGGACGCCCTCATCGCCTACAGCTCCACCAACAAGGTGTACGGTGATCTTGAGGAACTCACCTATGATGAAAACGAAAGCCGCTATGTAATTCCCGACTATCCCGACGGGCTCGACGAGAGCCTGCGTCTCGATTTCGCCTCACCATACGGCTGCTCAAAGGGAGCCGCTGATCAATACGTCCACGACTGGTATCGGAATTATGGCCTGAAGACAGTCGTATTCCGCCATTCCTCAATCTACGGCGGCCGGCAGTTTTCCACCTTTGACCAAGGTTGGATCGGTTGGTTTTGTGCCAAGGCACTGGAACAGCGGGAGGCCCGTGCCGAGGATCGCGCTGTCGAGCCCTTCACGATCGCGGGCAGCGGGAAACAGGTTCGGGACGTCCTTCACGCGGAAGACTTAATTCGGCTCTACAGCTCCGCCTACGAGCGCCGGGATTCCATCGCGGGCGAGTGCTTCAACATCGGCGGCGGCTCGGAGAACAGCCTCAGTCTACTGGAGCTTTTCAGCCTTCTCGAAGATCTGACCAACCAGCCTCCCCTGGAGATCAACCGTCTCCCTCCGCGCCAGAGCGACCAGAAAGTGTTCATCGCCTGCATCGACAAGGCAAGGCGACTGCTGGAATGGCAGCCACAAGTTCCCGCCCGCGAGGGTATCCGGCGCATGCTCGGCTGGCTCTCCGCCTAATGGCATGATGCCTCACTAACTTGGCAGCGCTGCTCCCCGTCGATCTGTAGGAATCTTACCCCCTGCGAACCTTGAAGCCTCTACTGACAATAGCCATCCCGACCTATAATCGCTGCACGGAACTCAGGGAGTGCCTTCTTTCGATCCAGAATCAGTGGGAACCTGCGATGCGCGAACTTGTGGCCATCCTGGTGATCTCCAATGACAGCAGTGACGGCACCGATGAAATGATGGCGGCCGGTCACTTCGATGAACTCCCGATCCGTTATGAAAAATGGCCGGAAAATGTGGGTGCGATCAGAAACTTCCTTCGGTTGGCCGAGCTGTCCGAATCCCGGTTCTGCTGGTTTCTCTCCGATGACGACGGCTTGGTCGCGGGGAAAATCCGGGAGGTTGTCGATATGCTCGGGTGTCATCCGGAGATCGGGGGTATTCTCCTCAACTCCATCGCCTGCGACAGGGCTCTAAATCCATTGCACGGCACCGAAGGCAGGCGCTACGCGGAGCCCAGAGTCGAAGCACTGCCGACAAGGGATCTGACTCCTTATTTCCACGACTGGGGCCTTCTGAGCGTCTGCGTATTCCGTCTCGACATGTGGCACGAGTCCTTGGCCACAATCCCTTTGGACAAAGCCGGAGCCTATCCACACGTCTGGGTACAGGCCGATATGATGCGGAAAGCTCCCTCGTGGGGCAGAATCGAGGAGCCCGCGATTAAGTGGAGAGGTGGGAACGACTCCTTTCTCGCTGGATCGGGTGCCATCCGGCGCGCGCTGATGGCGGTGGAATCCTACGGCAATATGGCCATCTTCTTTGAGCCGTTCGAACCCGCTTTCTCCAAAGTATGCCGGGACATGTCCGCTGGCTTCGCACGGCATTACCTGAAGCTCATGAAATCGGACTGGTGTCCGAAAGGGGAGGCCGGGATGAACAATCAAATGAAGCTCATCTCCGCCTGCCTGAAAAGGGGCGGATGGAGATCGATCTTATTTTACAGCGAGGCTCTGCCAGCCCTCTTGATCCCGCGCTGGGCCCTCGACTTTCTCAGAAGCAGGCGGAGAAGAGCAACCTCATGAGATTTCGCACCAGCGGCATCCTTAGAGAGTTAGCCTGCCGTTGGACCCGGTAGTAGGTCTCCACCCACGCCCGTTCCAGGAGACCTCTCCGCTTCCGGGTTCGTAGCTCTAAGTTCGTCCGCATCCCTTGCAATATAAATGCATATTTTTGAAATGCCGCTGATAGGCCGGCTACTCCGGCCCCTCTCCCGGCGCATGGGTCTTGATGCCCGGGTCGTGTCTGGCCTTTTGGTTCGTTTCATGGGTATGGCGGCGGCACCCATCAGCTCGATCATCACTGTCTACTGCCTCACCATCGAAAAACAGGGCCTCTATTACCTATTTGGCAGCCTTTTAGCACTCCGTTCCCTCTTCGAGTTAGGAGCCGGGATGTCTGTAGTCCAGGTCTCCTCCTCGGCGCGTGGGTCGTCCGAGGACATCAGCGCCAGAAGATTGGAACCTGCCTTCGCGGCGGTCGTGAATCGCTGGATGGGTCGGGTTTCTTCCATTTACGCAGTTGCCGCCGGTCTCATCGGGCTTGCATTCATCACTAGCCAAGGTCATGGAGATCCCCAAACCTTGGGCGCGTGGTTACTGTTCGTAGGCATCAGCGCCTTTCAGTTTTCCTCGGAAGGCCGGTGGTCGATGATTGAGGGAGCCAACCTCGTGGTGGAAGCCAACCGCTTTAGGCTCAAAAACACCATGCTTCAGTTTGCGACGCAGTGGCTTTTGCTCTTGGTAGGTGCGGAACTTTTTTCCTTCGCCATCGCCTCGCTAGTAGCCTTTCTCGCCCAAGAGCTTTATTTCCGAAACAAGTTCAAATGGTTGTATCCGCCTTACGATAGCCAGTCCTGCGAACGGATCCGCTTCTTCAAAACAAAGCTCATGGGCCTTATTAAAAAGGCAAGCCAGACCTACCTCACCGGCTACTTTGTTTTTCAACTCCAACAACCGATCTGCTTCTACTTCCTGGGAGCCGAAGGATCTGCCAGACTCGGATTCACACAAGCAGTAGGGATTTCTCTGATCGGGCTGCCGAGTACTTGGCTTGCAATGAACTTCCCACAAATGACCCATCTTGTCGCAGACGGCCACTTGAATGAAGCTCGCTCTCTCTTCAAGAGCCGCTATCTTATAGTTTTGTGGCTCACCGCGGGGGCAGTAACGGGAGCTTGGGGCGCGAATCAGGGACTTGGAATGATTCCCAAATTTTCGGAACGACTCATCGACCCTCTTTCTTCTGCTATCTTATATGTTGGCTTCGGGTTGCAGACTATTGGCCTTGGGCTGACGTTCTGGCCTCGCGCATTCCAAGTGGAGCCGTTCGTACTCGTCGCCTATTTCCAGATGATAGCCACTCCCTTACTTTTGTGGTATATGGGTAATGCACTCGGAATACGCGGTATATCTATCGCTATCGCCACCTCTTGGTTGCTTGGCGGCATTGGGATCGCCTCAGTCTTCGTTCGACATTGGATGGCACCAAATCCCAGAGCTGCTCTATGAGCAAGCGGAGGTAGAGATTGCCTCTGATTCTGGTTTCCCTCATTACCCACAGCGTTTAAATTTAACATGCTTCTTTCGATTGCAATACCTACTTACAACCGCCCTCTTGAGGTGGTAGAGAGGATCAACGAATTGATACCGCAGTTGACATCCGACGTAGAATTTCTGATCCTCGATAATAATTCCGTTCCAGAGGTGGAAAAATGTGTCCTGTTAGCTCGGCCCGAGCTCCGAGATAAAATTCGATTTTATCGTCACGACTGCAATATTGGGCTCGTTGGTAACATTCTGCGCGGCCTCGAGTATGCAGAAGGCGATTACACCTGGATTCTCGGTGATGATGATCGGGTTTGCGATTCAGCGGTGACGAACATTTTACGCACGATATCGGAACATCCCGAAAATGTAATCTATAGCTTCAAAAGCCTTTGGAGTAGCGCGAGGGAGAAAACAGTGGCGGGCACAGGGATAAGTTGCTACCTGCATGAAATTGACACGTTTCACAGCCAACTATTTATATCAAGCCTTGTATTTCACCGAAAATCTATAGCTCCATTCATGCGATATGGATACCATTTTACCTACTCGATGGGTGGATTTCTAGCTCCGGTTTTAATTGCTTTAAAAAATGGAGGAAGTTTTACATTCTCTCACTTAACCTTAGTCGAGTGGGGGGGCGAGTGCGCGGATCGCTGGCATCCGCTTCCTGTCTACACAGGAATCATGACTTTACTGGAGCTACCTTTGGAACTCCCCAAACAAGACTACGCGAAACTTGCAGGGTTGCTCGTCACACATGTTCCAGCTGAGTCCGCGCTTCTTCGGGTCCTATTGAAGGGGGAAATCCTGCTCCCGCCAAGTCAAGCTCGGTACCTCTTCAGGCAGATCAACTCGAGGTCAAAAGACGCGCGACGTCTACCTTTTAGAAATCCCCGACAGATTTTCGAGACTATATTATTCCGGATATTACTTTTACTACCCACACCTGCCCTTGGGATATTTCGCAAATTGGTGGGCGAGAGATACAATTCAGTCAACCTAGCCGATGTTGCCAACCGTCTGTAGGGATTAATCGGTCGACCACACACACGAAAAGTAAATGATATCAGTAGTCATCTGCACTCACAATCCTCGAGTTCATTATCTCTCGGCGACGCTCGATGGATTGAGAGACCAGAGCTTATCCTTCGACGCTTGGGAGGTTTTAGTGATCGACAACCGCTCCGATACGGCCGTCTCCGGTCTACTAGACCTCTCGTGGCATCCGAACGCCAAGGTGATCATCGAAAATGAGCTGGGATTGACGCCTGCCAGATTAAGAGGCATCCGGGAATCCATCGGAGAGTTGATCGTCTTCGTAGATGATGACAACGTTCTAGATCCTGATTATCTCAAAAATAGTGCGGAGCTGGCAGTGCTGAATCCATCATTGGGTATTTTTGGTGCCGCGAACATCATTCCCGAATACGAAAAGCCGCTGGCCTATAAACATCTCAACGGCCTAACCCAATTCCTGGCTCTTCGGGAGCGAAATTCGGACAAATGGGGAACCGACCTAGAGGATGGCGAATCCACGCCTTTTGGTGCGGGCCTGGTAATAAGAAGGCATCTCGCCAGAAGCTGGGCTGATTCACTGGAACAAGCGGGTGGTAACAGGAGGGGACTAGGTCGGCGGGGCACCTCGTTAGGTTCAGCTGAAGACGTTGACATGGCGTGGCATTGTGTGATTGAGGGCTTTGCAAAAGGCACGTTCGCACGACTTAGAATGGTTCATCTTATCCCAGCCTTCCGGACCCTCCCAAAATATTTTGCGCGCTTGATTAGAGGCGTGGGCTACTCAAATGCCATTCTTCGAGAAATATACGGTCTTCCGATGAATATCCAGAGACCTTCTACTGTAACCTACCTTGTTTACAGCATCTTCCGCAATCCCATTGCCACCCGCTATGTTCTTGCCTCCTGGGTTGCTGCCAGGACCGCCAAAAAAGATATTTTGGCCATGAGAAAGAAGGGAGCTGAGCGGGTCTCGCGGACTCCTCGAACGCCCGCCAGCTGAAGATTTTCGTGAGTTTCTGCACGAAGATCGACCCCGTATACTGTGTTCCCCGAGCCGCGCCCAAAGATGAAAGTCCTTACTTGCGTGGGAAGGCACCAGTTTTCCGGATATCCCGGCATCGACGTGGATGATATCCCCCCGACTGCCGGGGAGGGAGTCCCCCTGTTCCCCAACCCACTCCAGATCTGGAGACGGATAGAAAGCATCCGCAGCTACCGGGGCACGCCCGATGTGATTATTGTGGAAGCCTTTGGCGGGGCCTACTTCAGGGGGCCTCTCCGCCGGATGATCAAGCGGGACTACGAGCGCCTGATCATGACGGCGGTTTTAGGTATTGCCAGGAGAACGAGGGCGAAGCTGGTGGTGCTGGATCTGAGCGATGATCTTACGATCCATCCCGTCAACAGACCGCTGCTCGCCGCCTGCGACTTGTATTTCAAGAGAGAGTTGGCGGTGGATCCATGGAGATCGCTCGAGAGCTTCCACGGGGGGACTTGCCGCACGGCGACTCTGGGTTTCCGCCCTGCGGAAGCGAATCAAAGAATGGTGCGGAAACTCCGGCCGATGAGCCTCGGCTTTAACAACACCGAAGAGACCGCGCTGGAGATTGCCGCAACCAGAGGAATCCCCGGGGAATCGGAAAAAACCGTGGATTTGGTTTATATCGGGAATGACTGGTGCCGCCCCTTGCGGGAGAGTGCGCGCTCAGAGCTTTCAGCTGTGGTCTCCGGGAAATACCGGTTCGACATACCGGAGGAGAAGCTTGATTTTCACGAGTTCGCATCCCGGATACGGAGATCCTGGCTCTGCCTCTCCCCTCCGGGATTCGGCTGGGACTGCCACCGGCATTACGAGGCGGCATTGTTCGGTGCTGTGCCGGTATTGTCGAATCCTGATATCCAGATGCACGAGGGCTTCGAGCACGGGAAGAACGCGCTGTTTTACAATCCGTCCCGCCCCCTGCTGCCCCAGATCGAACCCTGGCTGGATAAGCGGGAGGCTCTTTTGAGAATGGCCGCGGCGGCAAAGCAACATGTACTGGAGCACCACACCCTGCAGGCAAGGTCAAAGGTGATGGTCGGGCAACCCGGGGATCCCGGGTAAACCGGACGGGGACGGAAAGCCAGGGGATAATCCGTATACCCGAACTGCGGAAAACAATCCCAGTCGGAAACCACGGGAAGTTGCATGTTCCCCTAGCCTGCGGCAGGCCTGGATGATATGAAGCAGCTCAAGCCAGCATTCTTCCGACCTTCCGGAAGCCGCCGTTCCCTTACATCCTCCAACCCAACGACTGAAAATGAACGCGGACTCAAAAATGATACTCAGCTCCCTCCTGATCGTGGGCGGCCTTGTCCTCGGAGTGATCATGGCAATCTTTGTGGTGACAAATCCCTCGGGTGGATTGGCCGCCCTCGTCCCCATGGTGACCTTCGTTTTGAGCATCCTCAGCCTGCTCAATCCCCGCGCCGGGCTTTTCGGCCTGGTTCCCCTAGTAATTTGGGTGGATGAGTTCAAGCGTCTTGCAGTGTATTTCGGCGGGCCATCCTCAACCACCGTGTACCAGACCCTGGCAATGCCCTTCATCGTGCTTGCCGCCCTCAACTGCGGGCTTCTGCTGCACGCTATGTTCGGCAAGATCAAGCTGGACCGGATCTTCTACGTTTTCTATCTTCTTGCATTTATACTGGGGGTGGCCGTTTTTGCGTCCACCGAGGGCAGTATTCCGGCGCGGGGTCAGCGAGCCGCTAACCTCGCCGGGTATATTTCGGTAGTACCCATCGTCTATACCTATCTGCGAACCCTGAGGGATTGGCAGAAATTCTTCAGCTTCCAGGTTGTAATCGCCCTGCCCGCCGCCCTGTGGGCAATCAAGCAGTACTACTTCGGCTTTGACGATATCGAATGGTACTACGCGAAGACCGGACTTTCCCTTGTGCATTCCAACCAGATGCTCAACATGATCAATCCGCGGACCTTTGGACTCTTCGGGTCCGCATCCGCCCTGGGCTGTGCGGGTATTTATTGCGCCTACGCCTGGTGGCGCGGTTTCAGCGCCGAGAGGAAACGGCTCCTTTGGATCATTTGCGCCGTGCTGCTTACGTGGGTGCTCTATTGCTCCACCCAGCGGACCGCCCTCCTCTACCCGCTCATTGCCTTTATGGCATCCTTCCTATTCCGCACTAGGATACGCGTGGCAGCAACCTACGTAGCCGCCATTACGCTTTTTGTAATCGGGGTCATGAACGCAACCTACCTCCTGAATGAAGGCCTGGAAATAACAAACGAAGCGATTGCGACGGAAGGCGGATGGGGTTCCCAGGTTGTGGTGGTGAGCACATTCTCAGACCGCCTTGTCGGCTGGGAACGGCTCTCCAGGTCTTCCTCCTGGACTCTGTTCGGCACCGAGGCCAACCGCAAATCGGGCACACTCGGATACTTTTCCGGTTCCGAGGACGAAAACCACGATTTGATCAATAAGATACTCATCAGTTACGGCGCTGCGGGGTTATCAATCATCGCAATCTTTGGATCTTTCATCGCCCGTTACCTCCACCAATCGGTATTTCTGGCCAACACCCGGCAAGCTAGAAATGAGGCGGCCTTCGTTCTTGCCCTTGCCCTGCCGGTCATCGGGATGTCATTCGTAGCGGGAGACAACTTCAGCACAAACCCGATCAACCTCCAAATCTGGACCTGCCTCGCGGGCGTATTCATCGCGCGAAAGGAATCGTTGAATCTCCGGCGCAGCGGGGAACTGGTGATCAGGCAAGAGGGAAGACAACCGGAAGCCCTGTCCGGGTTAAAGCCGTTGGGCCAAGTCTAAATCGCCCGGCAGTGGACAACCCGGAAAAAAGGGTTCCCCATGCCACTCCCTACCTTGCCATTATAAAATGGAACTGACCATCGCAATACCCACCTACAACCGGCCCGAACCGCTTCTGGACACCCTGCACCAGCTCGGCAGACAAACGGGAATCGACAGGTGCACAGTGGTTGTGTTCGATAACCACTCGGGGGATCCGGTAAGCCATCTGCTTGCACAACCGGGATCCGAGCTCCCCTACCCCGTCGAGGTACGCCGCAACCCCGCGAACCTTGGCCTTAGCGGAAACATCCTCCGGTGTTTCGAAGTGGAAGGCGATGGCTGGCTGTGGATACTCGCGGATGACGACGAACTCGCCCCGGATGCAGTAGCGACGATTTTTTCCTTGTGCGAAAAATTCGCGGACGCGGGCTTTGTGATGATGGGGCAGGGAACCGCCCGTAGCGAATCGGGAACGGAGGTCGAAGGCATCGACGCATTTGCCGATCATCTCGACGACTGGGGGAGAATCACCTTCATCAGCGCTGGCCTTTACAGACTCCCCCAGGTCAGGCCCCTGATCAACGTCGGGATCAATTACGGCTATTCGGTGGTCCCGTTCATTGCGATGATCTTTGTAGCAATCCAAGAACACGGGATGAAGACGGCCTTCGATTCCTTCGTCCCGGTGTTCCCGAAACACAAATCCAAGTCCACCTGGACCTGGGTGCTTTCGATCAATACCTATACCGCATGCGAACTGGTGGAATCGGATGGTGCCAGGAAAACTCTGATGAGGCTTGCTTCCCCTTGGTGTCTCGGTCCGATCGGGCTCACCCATGATTTTGCAAAACGCTATTCCCAAGGACTCTCCGGATTGAGCCGCCAGGCCTATGTCCACAAGCTCCACCTGCTGTCCCAGGTTTCCTTGAAGAACCGCGCTATGGCCATAACCTGCCATCTGCTGAGTATGCTCCCACCCCACCTTTGTCTGAGGGCCATCGAAGGCATGCGCAATGTCCTGGGCCGGGGCGGAAGAAATGAGCGCGGAGGCGAAAAAGTCTTCGGCCAAGCCTGAGATCCCGCCACTGCCTCCCGTGGAAGCTCCCTCCTCCGCGACAAAGTCCAGCGGGAAAGACCGCCGCACCCACCCTGCAAAGACTTCCAACATGAAAATACTTCTAGCCCACCGACTTTACCACCCTGTTCTGGGAGGAACCGTGGTACTGTTGGATGCCATCGCCAAAGCTATGATATCGACTGGCCATCAGGTGAGGGTAACTACAAAGACATTGGACGGCCA
>JBGTDO010000087.1:0-16486 GCA_041748235.1 Akkermansiaceae bacterium
CCTGCGCCTCACACAGCACACCGTGAAGTTCCTCCGTTGGATTCGGGCATGGCTCCAAAGGCAAGCTCCCTGGCAGGTTCTCATCGACGCCTTGCGCTATTCCTATGCAGCTAACTAACTCCATATTCCAACACCGTTGCACCTCACCTGTGGCCGTAACCATGAAATCGGTTACAGCGCAACGGGGCTCCAATACTCTTGTTGTTGAGTGACCAAATCCGCCTCGATGCTGGTTGCCGCCGGCATCGAGGCTTTTCTTTCGCCACGATTCTAAAGTTGTTTCTCTATATGGATTGTCTTTCTCCTTTGTTAAGTTCTGGGCAATAAAAAACCCTGCTGCGGTGAGGCGAGCAGGGTCCAAAGAACTGAATCTAAAAATGGTTCCCTAGTGGCTCGCCTCCTGGCTTGGGGTTTCCGGATTACTACGGGGGGTAAAATCTCCCGCATACACAATACCGGCCCATGCCAGCGACATCGCTGTCTGGCAATCGAGTTTTGATAACCGGTGTATGTACAAGTTCATCGAAGTTGATTCACAATATTCTTTTCACTACGACGGTGTCAACAGTCTTTTACAAAAAATTAGTTGCGCTCCGGTTCGGGCACCAATGTTTGTCTAGTGAATCCACCTCAGCCTCCAGTTTCACGCGGGAGAAAGCCATCCGTTTAGGCCAAGCGAATTGAAAAGATAGAAGACGCGGTCTTATCCACGATTACGTCGCGGAGCGGGTGAACGGTGGACGTGGGAGCGAGCGCGGCCCCGACCGTTCGGCGAGCGGAGCGTCCAGGCGCGCCAAGCGCCAGTGAGCCTGATTGTGGGTAAGCGGATCAGCGCATGATGCCTGCTTCAAAGCTCGCAAATACCGAAGGCCGCTTGGGGCGCCCGCTCGAACCAAATGGCTCGCACCAGTTTGGATCCAGTTGCTCCTGGTGGCGTTTGAGACTTATCGGTCCAGAACATTCAACTGATCACCTTCGCCAGCGCTGCCGCCATCCCTTCGAGGCGGTCTCGCACTCGGCCGGCGCGACTGTCGAAAGCAACGGATAGCGAGCGCGCCAATGGTGCGAGTGCGTCGTCCTCGATAACAGCGAACTGTGAGACGGGAAGCTCGGCTGCGAGCTGCTCCGGTAAGATTCCCCCTGGTGCGCTTGCCTTCAACAGCTCCCGCACATGACCAAAACTCTGCACACGATGGGTGACACGCGGCGTGATTTCCATTTCGAGGCACAGTCTTCGGAACGACTCGACCCAGCTTCCTTCGCCGCTAATGATCGAAATCGGCACACGGCTCAGGAATGTCCGCGCCGGCCATCCCGCCAGCTTGGTGTCGAAATCTCGCCGCCCAACGAGAACAAATCGAATGTTTCCGGCCGGAATCTCGGCGATGCCCGGGAAATTCAGGTTGGAGCGAACGATTCCGATGTCGATCTTGCCATTGTGAAGATCATCAATCACCTGCGCGGTTGGCAGGGAAAGAAACTCGAAATTGCTTCCGGAAAACTCTTTCTCCAAGCGATGGAGTCTCGGAAATACGAGAGCCTCGAATACAGAGGCTCCCGCGCCAATTCTGAGCACGGTCTCGGCTTTGTTTCCTCGTCTCGCGACCTCCTCAAATTCGGCAAAAAAGGAAGCGGTCAGCAGGGCCAGCTCTCGCCCAGCTTCAGTAATCTCGATGGCCCGACCATTCCGACGGAACAGGTCAAACCCCAGCGTCTTTTCCAGTTCGCCGATCTGACGGCTCATTAAGCTCCGCCTACTTTCTCCTCCCCGTGCAGCTTTCGTGACCGAGCCGGATTGGGCGACCTCCAGAAACGAACGGAGCTTCTCCAAGTTCAGGCCTCGCTGGAACAGTTCATCAACCGTCATACGTTACTCCAAAGTTACGCTATGAACGTTTCCGAAACTTCACAAGGCCGAAATCTCTGCTAAAACTGCTCTTGTGAAATTGGAAGAAATCAAAGTTGGCGACCGCATCTCCGGCATCGAAGCCGGGGAGACTGTTCTGGTCAAAAGCCATGATCTCATCGGCGACGGCTGTGCCGAAATCACCTACCAGACAGCCTCCGGAGCATCCAGTTCACGCCTGCTTTTCCGCGAGGACGAGACGAAGTTGAAATCGGAAGCCTCCAAGCGTCCGTTCAGTTTCAACGCCGATCCTAGCGATTTCCGGCTGGCTTCAGAAGCCCAGCGCATCAAGCTCGGGTATCTGTTCGATCCCTACGTGGCGGTCAACACGTCGAACGTGGAGCCTCTGCCGCATCAGATCACGGCGGTTTACGAGGCGATGCTCGGCCGCCAACCCCTGCGCTTCCTGCTCGCCGACGATCCCGGTGCCGGAAAAACCATCATGACCGGTCTCTTGATCAAGGAACTCGTCATCCGGGGAGACATCGCGAAATGCCTGATCGTGGCACCCGGCGGCTTGGTCGAGCAGTGGCAGGACGAGCTGGATCAAAAGTTCAGCCTCCCGTTCGACATCCTCACTAATGACGGACTGGAAGCCTCCCGTTCCGGAAACTGGTTCCAGGAGCACGACTTTTGCATCGCCCGACTCGACAAGCTCTCGCGCAACGAAGACGTGCAGGAAAAACTGAAAGCGGTCGATTGGGATCTCGTGATCGTCGATGAGGCGCACAAGATGTCCGCGACCTACTTCGGCAACGAACTCAAGCAGACGAAGCGGTTCAAGCTCGGGAAGCTCCTTTCCGAGAATACCCGGCAGCTTCTTCTGCTCACGGCCACTCCGCACAACGGCAAGGAACAGGACTTTCAACTCTTTCTTTCCCTGATCGATGGTGACCGGTTCGAGGGGAGAATGCGCGATGCGGCCCACACACAGGACGCCTCGGACCTCATGCGTCGCATGGTGAAGGAAAATCTCGTGACGATGGAGGGGAAGCCGCTCTTCCCGAAACGCCACGCGAAGACACTGCCCTTCGCGTTGTCCAACGAGGAGGCCGACCTCTACGAGGCAGTGACCCGCTACGTGCGCGAGGAATTCAACCGCGCCGAGAAGCTCGACGATTCCCGCAAAGGCACGGTCGGATTTGCACTCACGATCCTTCAGCGGCGGCTCGCCTCATCGCCCGAAGCGATCTACCAGAGCCTTCGGCGTCGGCGTGAACGCCTCGAAAAGCGCCTCCGGGAGGAGAAGCTGCTCAAGCGTGGAGCGGAGGCGCGGCTTGGCACTCATCCCGCCCTTCCAAATTTCGACGAGGAAGACATCGACAACATCGAAGACGCCCCGGAGTTCGAGCTGGAAGCGGCGGAGGAACAGGTCGTCGATCTGGCCACCACCGCGCTGACCATTCAGGAACTGGAGCTGGAGATCGTCACCCTGCGAAAGTTGGAGCAGCAGGCTTCCTCGGTTCTGCAGTCCGGCAGCGATGCGAAATGGGTCAAGCTCGCCGAGGCGCTCGACGGGATCGTTCGAGATCAGGAAACTGGCAAGCGGCGCAAGCTCGTGATCTTCACCGAGCATCGGGACACCCTTCGCTACCTCGAACGCAAATTGAAGGCGTTTTACCACTCCGACGAGGCCATCGCGACCGTTCACGGCCAGACGCCCCGCGACCAGCGCCGCACGATTCAGGAATCGTTTAACAACGATCCGGAGATCCTCGTTTTCCTCGCTACAGACGCTGCGGGAGAAGGCATCAATCTCCAGCGGGCGCACCTCATGGTGAACTACGATCTGCCCTGGAACCCCAACCGGCTCGAACAGCGTTTCGGTCGCATTCACCGCATCGGCCAGCGCGAGGAGTGCTATCTTTGGAATCTGATCGCCGAGGAGACCCGGGAGGCGGACGTTTTCTTGAGCCTGCTCCGTAAATTGGAGCAGGAATGCGAGGCATTGAATGGAGCCGTGTTCGACGTGCTGGGCGAGCTTTTCAAAGAGAAATCGCTCAAGGAACTGCTCATCGCGGCCGTTCGCCGGGCCGATGACCCTGCGGCCAAGGAATACCTGAACCAGACGATCGAGAACGAGTTTTTCCACGAGCGACTTCAAACCTTGATCGACGAGCGTTCTTTGGGGAACGAGGCCCTCACCGACTCGCGGGTTCGAGAACTATGCGACCAGATGGAGCGCGCCAATGTTCGCCGACTTCAGCCCCATCACGTGGGCGGCTTCTTTGAAGCGGCGTTCGCGAAATACGGGGGCCGCTTGCAGCCACGGGAAAGGAACCGGTTTCAGATCAAGAACGTTCCGCTGGAGATTCGGCGACGGGACCGGATCGTGGGTCGTGGCGCCCCGGTACTCAAAGCCTACGAGCGGATCACCTTTCGCAAAGATCAGATTCGGCTCGACGGTCATCCGCCTGCGGCATTGATCGCCCCCGGCCATCCGCTACTCGACTCCCTCATCGATCTCGTGCAGGAGACCCACCGCGACCTTCTTCGGCAGGGCACGGTGCTCGTCGATCCCAGCAATCGTACCGCTTCGCCGCGACTGCTTTTATACGTTCTGAGCGACGTGACCGATGGCCGTCCGGTCCGTCGATCCGGCCACGAGAAGCGGATTCTTTCGCGACGCCTGGTGTTTGTCGAAATCACGGAAACCGGGGAGTTGCATCATGCCGGAGCCGCTCCCTACCTCGATTACGAGGCGCCGCGCCCGGAGGATGCGGAGGCAATTTCCCGGTTGCTGGAGTCCGACTGGATCGCGAGCGACCTCGAGGCCAAGGCGCGCACCTACGCCATCAGCAAGCTCGTGCCGGAACACCTCAAGGAAGTCCGCACGCGGCGGGAGCATTTCCTGCACAAGACCCGCGATCAGGTTTACAGCCGGCTCACCCGCGAAATCTCTCATTGGGACAACCGGGCCATCGAATTGGAACTCAAGGAGCGTGCCGGCAAATCCCCTGGAAAGTTGAACTCCGGACTCGCCGCCCGTCGGCGCGACGATCTCACCGAGCGCCTGCAGGTTCGCCTGCACGAGATCGAGCAGGAGAAACAGATCAACGCGCTTCCCCCCATCATCGTGGGCGGAGCGCTGGTGCTTCCCGAGGCCCTGCTGCGCGCCAAACCTGTGGAGCCGGAGAAGAGCGCCTACGTAAGGGAGGAAGAAGGCAAATACGGAATTGAGGACACCAAAACATCCGAGTTGATCGGCATGGCTGCGGTCATGGACCATGAACGCGCCCTGGGCAACAATCCCAAGGACATTTCTTCCGAAAACCGCGGTTACGACATCGAATCCCGCTGCGGGAAAACTGGTGCTCTGCGGTTCATCGAAGTGAAAGCCCGACATCCCTCGGCCCAGTTCATCTCTTTGACCCGCAATGAACTCATTTGCGCGCTGAACAACCCCGACCAGTGGATTCTCGCCTACGTGGCGGTGAAAAATGGGTCCGCCGAGAAGCCAATATACCGCACGGATGCCTTCCACGACGGTATTCCCTTCGAGGCGTCTGCCTTCAAAGTTGAAATCAGTGGAGTCATTGGCCGCGAATCCACAACAATGAAGTCGCACCAGAAAAACACCCTACCCAAGTCCCGTTCACAATGAGCATTCCAATTCCAGATCCCGACGAGATGAAAAAGACCCTTTTGCTGGAATCAACTCCTGAGTTTATTGCCACAGGGGGCTTCAAAGCGGTTTTCAAAATAAACTTCACCAACGGAACATCGGAAGCACTGAAGGCGGTTCACATTCCAAATGCGAAGCCAGACGATGGCGATGCCCAGTTACATCGTGAGCAACTTCTTGCCCGGGCCAAACGAGAAATAGCAGCTCTTGGAGAATGTCAGCACCCAAGCATCGTCAAACTGGGCTCCATCCACCCTACTGATGTCAGCGTTGGAGGACACGACTACTTGGTTTATAGCGAAGAATTCATACCCGGCGAGGCGTTGGCTGCTCGACTGCAGAAAGTTGAAGCCCCCCTTCAATTTCAGAAGCTCTATAACATCATTTGGACGCTCGTCGATCTCATCGAAAACCTTAGCGGGCTTGGCTATCTCCACCGTGACATCAAACCAGACAACATCATCGAAACCAACGACACCGATCGGAGCTTCGTCGTTTTAGATATGGGCATCGCCTATAAATTGCAGGGCACCGAACTGACTCGCGGCTCAGGTCCCCCAGGAACACTTCGCTACATGGCTCCTGAGCTTTTACGCCCAGACTACAAGGACAACATGGATTTTCGCTGTGATCTCTATTCGGCCGCGTTATCGGTTTATGTACTTGCAGCAAAAACTCATCCATTCGCGCCTAAGCCGGAGTCCCCTTACGCCACGGTCTACCGAATTATGAGGACCAGCCCAGACCCGTTGCATAGCCTGCGACCTGATCTGCCAGAAAGCTTTTGCCGAATTATTGATCGCTGCATCAGGAAGAAAGCAGCTTTGCGTTACAACAACTTTGCAATATTGAAATGTGACTTGGAGGGAACCTTAAAATGAGAATTTACGCGCAAAACGGATTTGGCCCAGCTGACAAAGTCCAAAGAGGAGTTGATGAAGGAATACTTGATGGTGTGATCCTAAGCCCTCGGTACTGCAAGCCAGAACGCATGCAGCAGCGGATTGAAGAACTTTCCCATACAGGAAGCTTTCTAGCATTCGATCCAGAGTTTTACGCGACGGATTTCATCGCGCATCCGACACCAAATCTCGGAGCACTGGAGGAGTGGAGTTACTTCCGCAGACCGAGAAGGCCAGAATTGATTTCAGGTGCAGTGGTGCCGGGCTTAATTCGTGACGCCCTAGACGTGCAAATCAACCTTGGACTGAAACAACTGATCGCCCCTAACGTGTATATTCGGCAAGCGGATTCCATCGACACTGCTGTTGCTTTGAATTTTCTGAACAATACTAAGCAAGTCGCTGAAGAAATGAGCGAGTATCCAGTCTACGGCACCTTGGCGATCCATCGCGACGCATTATTGGCAGGAGCCAATTTCCGTGATGTTCTGGATAGCCTGACAGGCATTGCTCACCCTCCGGATGGCTACTATCTGATTGTAGGCAGTAGCGAGCAGCAAAGCACTGGAAAATATATACGCTCAGATCTTTCTCATCCCGAGGTAATTGCCGCTTGGATGTATGCGAATTACGTCTTGTCTCTGAATGCTGCAGATGTCATCAACGGCTACTGTTTTCTTCTCAGCCCTCTCGTTGGTGTCTGCGGGGCTGGAGCGGCAGCCAACGGTTGGTCTTCCGGCCTCCGAAAGTTTTGCATTGAGCGCTATGTGCGGGAGCAGGCCGGGGGCAAAGCGCCGAATATTCGATACCTGAGCAATCCGTTGATGTCCCATGTCAGGCAATCCGATCTCGATGCATTTAGCGCTATTGTGCCCGAAGTGATGAATGGACTTGCTTCGGACGAAATATACGAAGCGGCGGAACCAACCCGAACCGAGGAAGCGTTGCAAGCTTGGGAGGCTCTCCGCGCCGACACTATTCAAGCGGGAACCGGCAATGAAAACATCGAGCACAACCTGTCAGCCTTCCAGACCCGCATTAACGAAGCTAGGCTTTTATGGGAAACACTGAGAGGCGCAGGATTTTCCCAGGATGTAGAGCCGAATCTGGAGAGACTCGATGCGATGGATCGCGGTATCGACCTATTTGCTGAATGGGCAGAGATTTCTTAGTGGCCAAATGAACTGCGTGCCCCACTTTCACGAGATACTTTTCCGATTTCGCCTTCGCTGCACGAGGTGTATGATGAGCCTTTATGCAGTTTTTCGTCAGATCAAAAGACCAAAGGCCAATTTTGACCTTCTTGAAGGTCTCAAGATAGGGCAGCGCAGCCGAGGCCGCCCTTTGTGGCAGTACTACAATCGATTGATTGGAGAAAAAACGGTAGCGCACCGCTTGTGCAAGGGCCGAGCGCCAGTCATTTATTTTGCATTCGAAAGCGCGAGTTGTCACTTTGCCACCTTTCATCAGACTCTCAATCGAGTCATTTTCTTGCAATCCATCTTCCCAAGCGATCGTCACCAAGTCGGCGATTCCATAGCCGTTAACCGGGATTTCCCTCGAAAACGCAAGCGTGGTCCTTTTGCATCGATGATGAATTTTGCCGAACTGCACCAGGTAAGCCTTCGCGAAGGCGATGGTGAAACGGTCTTCCTCTGTGGCTACGCCCTTCCAGCTCGGCAAGTTGCGCCGTGGCTCCGGGAATTTGTGCTTCGGAATTGTAAGCGCCATCTGAAGAACAAAACTGTCACACATCTCTTGTTTTGGGAAGGCTGGAACCGGCCTGCTGATTATTTTGCCTGCGCGGTCCTTGCTGACCAGGTTTTTCGAAGGAGCGCTTTGCCGCCAATCGCCTTTCTTCAATGAGCAGCTCTTACCCCAAGAAACTCATCGAGGTCTCCATCCCGCTGAAGGAGATCAACGAGGCTTGTGCGAGGGAGAAGTCGATCCGGCATGGGCATCCTTCCACGCTGCATCTCTGGTGGGCGCGTCGGCCACTGGCAGCGGCGCGGGCGGTGTTGTTTTGCCAGCTCGTGGATGATCCCTCGGGCTATGTGGATGAATTGATGGCCGACAAGGCGCGGAAACAGCAGGCGCAGCAGGAGGTCGAGTTGGAGTTGCGGATGACTCCCCATCTTTCGCCGAAGGTCGAGGAGAAGCTGGTCGAGAAGGAGCGTGAGCGGCTGCACAACCTCGTGAAGGAACTCGTCATCTGGGAGAACACGACGAACGAGAAGGTGCTCGGTCGAGCGCGGAAGGAGATTCGGAATTCCTGGGCGCGGCATCTGCGCCGGAGCGGATTGCCGCTGGATACGCCGATGCCGCCCGTGCTCGATCCCTTTGCCGGAGGCGGGGCGATTCCGCTCGAAGCGCAGCGGCTCGGGATGGAGGCGCATGCTTCCGACCTGAATCCTGTGGCCGTGCTCATCAACAAGGCGATGATCGAGATCCCGCCTAAGTTCGCCGGGTTGCCTCCGGTGAATCCGGAGTGGCAATCGAAGTCTGCCAACGAAAAGGCGGCGATGACGTGGACCGGCGCGCAGGGGCTGGCGGAGGACGTGCGCCACTACGGACAATGGATGCGGGATGAGGCGGAGAATCGGATCGGCCATCTCTATCCGCCCTACAAGTTAACCAAGGAATTGCTGAATGCCCGGCCCGATCTCGTGAAGGCGGGTTACAGGGCGGAGGATGAATTGACGGTGATCGCGTGGCTTTGGGCGCGCACTGTGCCAAGTCCAAATCCGGCACTGGACGGGAAACCAGTGCCGCTGGTGTCGTCGTTCTGGCTGTCGAAGAAGGCGGGAAAGGAAGCCTACGTGGAGCCGGTCGTGGAGAACGGGGATTACCGGTTTGAGATTCGGGTGGGGAAACCGGAGAACCCAACAGCCGTTGACCAAGGCACCAAAAGCGGTGGTGCGAATTTCGCCTGTATCTTTTCCGGCGTGCCCTTGTCCTCAAAGCATATCAGGACGGAGGCTTGTTCTGGAAGAATGGGGGCGGTTCTCATGGCTGTGGTTGCTGAGGGCAAACGAGGCCGCGTTTATCTTGCTCCAAATGGCGACCATGTAGCCATCGCATTGTCTGCCGAGCCAACATGGAAGCCCGATCAGAAAGTTCCCACACCTTGTTACGACGTGGACCGTTTGCCCATGTATGGGATGCCCACATGGGGAGATGCTTTTACAAAGCGCCAGCTTGTAGCGTTGACGACATTTTCGGATTTGGTGGGGGAGGCAAGGGAGCAGATTCTAGGTCACGCCCAAGCCGCCGGGCATCTCCCAGACGATCCCCGATCCCTCGAACAACAAGGCCAAGGGCCCCAAGCGCATGCCGATGCTGTGGCGTTGTATTTGGCGTTGGGAGTAAGTCGCTTGGCTGACCGCAGCTCAACGATTTGCGGTTGGGACACCGGATACGAAAAAATCCGCAATACTTTCGGACGACAGGCCATCCCGATGTCGTGGGATTATGCGGAAGCGAATGTGTTTTCAGACTCAACTGGCAACTTTTCAGGAATGCTCAAATGGATTGAAAAAGTCTTGGAACATCTTCCTGCTAAGTTTCCGGGCAATGTGCTTCAGCAAAACGCCTCTACCCGCCAAATTTTCCCCGGCACGATCATTTCCTCCGATCCTCCCTACTACGACAACATTGGCTATGCCGATCTTTCTGATTTTTTTTACGTCTGGCTTCGCCGCGCATTGCGGGACGTTTTGCCGGGCGCTATGAGCAGCATTCTTGTTCCTAAGGATGAGGAGTTGATTGCCTCGCCTTATCGCCACGGAAGCAAAGCTAAAGCGGAATGCTTTTTCCTCAATGGAATGACGGATGTGGCCAAGCGTTGGGCGGCTTCCTCCAGCAGCATCTACCCGGCAACCATTTACTATGCGTTCAAGCAATCGGAGATCAAAGCCGAAGGCTTGGTTTCCACCGGGTGGGCCGTTTTCTTGGGAGCGCTTTTGGAAGCCGGGTTTTCCGTGGATGGAACATGGCCGATGCGAACGGAGATGGTGAACAAAATTGGTGCCAAGGCGAATATGCTGGCCTCCTCCATCGTCCTCGTCTGCCGTCAGCGTTCAAAATCCGCAAAGACGATCACCAAACGCGAATTCATCGAAGCCCTCGAAGCGGAACTCCCTGATGCGCTGAAAGAACTGCAAGCTGTCAACCTCTCCCCCGTCGATTTGCCTCAATCCTCCATTGGTCCCGGCATGGCTATTTTCTCCCGCTACGCCCAGATCATCAAAGGTGACGGCGAGCCGATGACCGTCACCGAGGCCCTCCAGCTCATCAACCACGAGTTGTCCCATCTCCTCGACGGGCAGGTTTCCGACATGGACCACCACACGCGGTTTGCCTGCAAATGGTTCGATCAACATGCATTCAAAGTCGGTGCCTACGGAGACGCGGAACTCATCGCCAACGCGACCAACGTTTCCGTCGAAGGTGTAGTAGCCTCGGGCATCATGGAGTCGGCCAAAGGCAAGGCCCGCATCCTGCGCCCGTCCGAGTTGCCGGAAACCTGGAGCCCCGAGATCGATTCCACCCGAACCATCTGGGAAGTGGTGCATCACCTCATCCGGCTGGCCGAGACGGCGAGTGACAAGGACTGTGCCCGTGTGTTTGCTGCCTTGCCATTTTCCGAAGCCGCCGAAGCCCGCCAACTCTGCTACCGCCTCTTCACAATCTGCGACGAGAACGGCTGGAGCCAGGAAGCGCAGGCCTACAACCAACTCATCACCAACTGGCAAGACTACGCCGACCTCGCCGCCACCCTCCCGCAGACGGATACGCGGCCAGTGCAGCGAGATTTCACTCTGTGATTCCGGAATGCGGTATGCCTATCTCCTTCCAACTTCAGCATCGACTTGCAGGGTTTAATCTGACGACCGCCCAAAAGGGGGAAGCTGTCCAAATTCGCTACCGTGAACTTCTCGGGCCTACTGACCTGGGCCTCACTTCGCGTTTAGCCCAGCTGCAGAATTGCCTTTTCTCGCACATCCCAGACTTTCCAAATTCGGGCGTCATCGACCACATTGCGGTGGTCATTCACCCAGACCTTTCTGGTCATGCTTACATCAACGAACTGCGAATCGTTGCAAAAGCGAGACCAAATCGCGCTGTAGCCAAGGGCGAACCAGTTTATTTACAAGACCTCACGAATATTGAGGAGATTGATCTCGGAATCGACATCCCAACGGATTCCGCGCTTGTCATCATCCGGTCGTTCAATTGGAACCGCTCTCTCTTCTACGACTTTGGGCCGCTCCATCAGGACCTCGGCCCAAGGGCGTACCCTCTGGAAAAAGCCCTTGCGCAGCAGGCGCTTTTGCTCTTTGGCCTCCCGGTAGTTCAGCCAGTTATTCAAGACACGCGGTCGCGTTTGGATGCAATGGAGTACTCATTGCAGTCCCTTACCGATCTTCTGAAAGGCGGATGCGATCAAGAAGGGGAATACCAAGTCCTTTTGGCCGACAACCCATGGATGTTAGCCGACTCCTACTCTCAGGTAGCAAGACATAGGAGCTTGGATGACGAGAACATCCCGGATTTTACCGCATTGCGATCCTATGACCTATGCCATGACATCCTCGAACTGAAGCAGCCATTTACGCCCTTATTTCGCAAAAATGGCTCATTCTCCGCGGAGTTTAATGACGCATGGAATCAGGCGGAACGCTATCTCGACTTTTGCCACCACGAACGCAGCTATCTTCTCAAGCAGAAGAAGCTTCGCTTTGAAAGCCCGCGTTGCATCTTGATCATTGGATACGAACTTTCAGATACACAGCGCGACGATATTCGGAAAAAGGAGTTCATGAATCGCCTGATCACTGTCCTCACATATGATCAGCTAATCAAACGTGGGCGCCACATCCTCGACCTCGTCGCGACTGCCGGCGACAGCCTTGGCCCTGCAGACATTGCTCGCTGATCTCATGAAGCCTGCGCCCGCATCGAGTTTGCCTGAAGATGACGTGAACTACGCCGCCTCCTTTGCGGCAGCGTATAAGCGCTTGGTGCAGCGGGACCTCAGCCTGTAGAGATTATGAAAGCGAATCCACGGTATGCCCATTTCCGCTCGGTCCTTGAGGCCGATGCGGATTGGTTGACGCCGTGGGACGGCGACTGCTGGCGGTATCAAGACGTCGAATTTCCCTCGGCCAAACAGATTCTCAGCGGCGATGGCGCTTTTTGTAATGGAGGGCGCCTCAACGTGATGGGCTCATTTCGGGTGGTCTATGGAAGCGCTGCTGACGAGACCGCTCTCAGGGAATCTGCCGCCCGCGCCCGACGCTACGGACTCACCGTCCGAAAGCCCCGCATTTTGGTCTGCATCGAGATGAAACTTCAGAAGGTGCTCGATCTCAGGCAGGCAGCAGTGCGCAAAGCGCTCGGGGTCACGCTTGCCGAGTTGAGGGCTGAGGACTGGGAAACCCTTCAGAACAACAGGATCGAATCCCTCGGTCAATGTCTTGGGAGGGCAGCCTTCAACACCAAAGCGGAAGGCGTCATCATCCCCTCGTTTGCCCATCACGGCGGGATCAACGTCGGCTGGTTCTCGAAAAACGCGTTGGCCGGAAGCACGATCAAGATCGTGGAGGGCGAGAAGCTGCCGTCAGCCAGGCGAAAGAAGAGGAGCAAATAGACGTGCAAATTTGCATTACTTCTTGCATCCGTTCCAAGAACGGGATACCGTGGGTTCGAATCCCATTACATCCACAACTGCCATGAGCACCGTCATCGAGAAAACCAACCGGAAACTGTCAGCGAGCAAAGCCGCATTCGGAATCCAGAAGCCCGTGCAGATTTCCACCTCACGGATCATCCACGACTTGCGCGAAGGATATGGCGTGAATCAAGGGATGATGGTCCGCCTTTCCGGGTATTCGCCGCGATCCATCATCAGTTGGGCCAAGGGCACCAAGGTGACCCGGCCGGCGGCCATAAAATTCACCGAGCTGGGCCGTCTCTTCGAAGCGCTGGCCGATCTCACTCAGAACCGGGAAGAGGTCACGGCCTGGCTGGAAACACCGAACGATGCATTCGAGGGTTCGACTCCCCTGCAGGTCATTGAGCGCGGCGAGTCCGACCGCATCTGGCGGATGATCTATTTCCTCCGTTCCGGCGAACCGGGGTGATCCGAATGAACCACCAAGACACAAAGACACTAAGGCGGGGAGAAGGGAGGGCTGGGCTGCCAGACGCAACCGAGGACGCCGCGCGGGCGGTTGTCGATTCTGCGCTCGGGGTGCATCGGGCGCTGGGGCCGGGCTTGCTGGAGAGCGTTTACGAAGTTTGTCTTTGCCACGAACTGAAGAAGGCTGGTGTCGAAGCTGAACGGCAAGTGGTCCTTCCCGTTCGCTACGACGGGCTCTTACTCGACGCGGGCTTGCGGTTGGATGTGGTGGTCGCGGGCGCAGTGATTGTCGAACTCAAAGCGGTGGAGAATGTTTTGCCCGTCCACAAGGCTCAAGTCCTGACTTATCTCAAACTCACCGGCATGCGGCTGGGATTGCTCATCAATTTCAATGTTCCGATGATCAAAGAGGGCATTCAACGAGTCATCCTGTGAGCCACCAGAACACAAAAACACCAAGAATTAGCAGATCCCCTCTGTCTTTTCGTGTCTTAGTGCCTTTGTGGTAAATCCCTCTTCCCATGGCACTATCCAACAAACAACGCATCGGCCAGGGGCTCGATGAACTGAAACCTGCGCTGCTTGCGTACCTGGAGCCAATTCTGGCTGAGGCAGACAAAGGTCCGAGGAAACGAGAGATCGAACAGGCCATGGAGGAGGCGGAGATTCGCGTAGTCGCTGGAAAGCCCCATTGGGACGTGCAGGCTTTGATCCGCATGATGATAAAGCTGTGGGGACCGCTCTTTTCGGGGCGTTTCGACAGAAACGAGCGATCCAAAATCCGTTCGCTCATCGGAGAGACGAACGACATCCGCAACCGCCACGCGCACGATGTGCCCTTTTCCTACGACGACACCTACCGGGATTTGGACACCATCGGCCGGGTCTCCGAAGCAATTGGCGCCCGCGAGACGGCCCGCAAGGTGCGCGAAATGGCCAAAGCGGTCATTCGTGTACAGTTCGATGAGGAACGGCGAAACGAGACCCGGCGTTCCGCGGCGATGGAGGGCACGCCACTGGCCGCACTCAAGCCGTGGCGCGAAGTGGTCGCGCCGCACAGCGATGTTGCGAAAGGAAGTTTCCTCGAGGCGGAATTCGTGGCCGATCTACACGCGGTTCATACCGGCAGGGCCAGTGCGGAATATGGTGAAGCCCGCGAATTCTTCGCCCGCACGTTTTTGACGGATGGCCTGAAGGATCTTCTCCGTCGCTCGCTAACCCGCCTGCACGGCGAGGGCGGCAGCCCCGTTCTCGAACTCAAAACGAATTTCGGTGGCGGCAAAACGCACTCGCTGCTTGCTCTGTATCATCTGTTCGGTGACACGCCTGCCAGTTCGCTGGCTGGCATGGATATCCTGCTCACCGACTTGGGGATCAGCGATTCCCCAAAGACCAAACGCGTCGTCATTGCAGGGCATCAACTTGGCGTCAATCAGCCACGAAAAAAGGAAGATGGCACATCCGTCCGGACGCTCTGGGGCGAGCTGGCGCATCAACTCGGTGGATCGGCGGCCTACGAGAAAATCCGTTCGTCCGACGAATCGGGCACGAATCCCGGCGCCGAAGTGCTCGCCGACCTCATGCGCGATGCGGGTCCCTGTCTCATCTTGATCGACGAATGGGTGGCCTACCTGCGCGAGACGGTGGATGCAGAAGGGCTCGCGGCAGGATCGTTCGAATCCAATTTCGGATTCGCCCAGTCGCTGACGGAGGCTGCAAAAGTGGTTCCACACGCACTGGTCGTGGCAAGTTTGCCCGCGTCTCAGATCGAGATGGGCGGCCCGAAAGGCGTTTCAGCGTTCAATCAGCTTTCCAATCTCTTTCAGCGCGTCGCTACGCCCTGGCAATCCACCCGCACAGAAGAAGGCTATGAGATCGTTCGCCGCCGCTTGTTCGAGAGCCACATGGAGTATCCGGCTCGCGATGCGGTGGTGAAAGGATTCTACGATCTTTACACTTCGTCCAAAGGCAGCTTCCCATCAAACTGCTCCGAGCAGGAATACAAGCGCAAGCTTGAGGCATGTTACCCGATTCATCCCGAGCTCTTCGACAAGCTCGATAGCGTGTGGTCAACCCTCGAAAAGTTTCAGAAAACGCGGGGTGTCCTGCGCTTTATGGCGGCGGTGATTTCGGAGCTTTGGCAACGGGGAGACCGCAATCTTCTGATTATGCCGGCATCGGTCGCGCTGGATAGTCCGCGCATCTCCAGCGTGATCAAGGAAGTGCTCCCGAACGGAGGAAGCTGGGATGGCGTCATTAGTGCCGACATCGATGGTCAAGGCGCGGTGTCGCATCTCATCGACAGTGAAAATTCCGGACTCGGAAAATACTCCGCCTGCCGGCGAGTGGCGCGTTCCATCTTTATCGCTGCCGCTCCAACGAGCGGACCAAACCGAGGCGTGGACGACCAGCATTTGCTGCTGGCCTGTGTACAACCAGGCGAGAACGCGGAGAAATTCGGTGATGCGCTGAGACGTCTTTCCGATCGGGCAACCTATCTCTATCGCGATGCATCCCGCTCATGGTTTGCCCTTCAGCCCAGTGTTCTTCGCCTGGCCCAGGATCGCACCAAGGACTTTTTGGAGAGCGACGAGACCGATGCAGAGATCATCAAGCGGCTCCGAAAGTGGGAGGGTCGTAGAGTATTTCCCGGAGGCGTTCAACTCGCTCAGATCCCGGCCGACGTGCCGGACGAAATCGCTACACGCCTGATTCTTCTTCCGCCGACTGCGGTCACGACGAAGACACCGGAAAATACGGTGGGACTTACTAAGGAGGCTAGCAGAAATAACTTGAACACTTAACGAGCCAATGAGGGCAGGATGGAGTAGTTCCATTCCCCGTGGAAAGGGTCTGGCTGGAGGTTGACGGCGGAGAGTTCCTCGTCGCTCACCTTGATGCCCGTGGGA
>JBGTDO010000088.1:0-3690 GCA_041748235.1 Akkermansiaceae bacterium
GTAGAGAACTGCCGCCGTTATGACCTCCCGGTCGAAGCCTACCTCAAGCAGCTCCTCCAGACCCTGCCCGGCCTGACCGATGAAGCAGTCATCGCCACCCTCACGCCCGCCCGGATCGCCGAAGCCCGCAGGCGCAAGAGCTGCGTCGCCTGAACAGAGCCAGGGGTCGAGTTTACCCCGCTTACCTTTTTCCGCCTTTTTCGGCAGGCACATCGACGCGGATGGTGGTGGGTTCGCCGGGCGCGGATTCCACCTGGAACACGCCGCCTATCATCTCGACGCGCTCCCTCATCCCGAGCAGGCCGAGGCGGTTCTTCCTTTTTCCGGAGGAGGAGCCGGCGGTGGCAAAGCCCTTCCCATCGTCCTTGATCTCCATGCGGATCACGCCGTCAACGAGGCGGATGCTCACTTCCACCTGGCTGGCCTTCGCATGGCGGGCCACGTTGGTG
Organism: Akkermansiaceae bacterium; assembly: GCA_041748235.1. Taxonomy (GTDB): domain Bacteria; phylum Verrucomicrobiota; class Verrucomicrobiia; order Verrucomicrobiales; family Akkermansiaceae; genus Luteolibacter. The sequence continues at coordinate 450 of JBGTDO010000088.1, forward strand.
AGCGCCTCCTGGGCGATGCGGAAAAGACCCGTTCGCACAGTGTCCGTCGATTGCTCGATCCCGGCGAACACTTTTAGCCTGACGCGGATGCCGGTCTCTTCCATGAATTGTTTTAAGAATGTCTGGAGCGTTGGGATCAGTCCCAGTTCGTCCAGCATGGTCGGGCGCAGTTCCCTTGCGAAGCGATGCACGGTTTCGACCGCCTTTGCCACCAGATCATGGGTGCTTTCGACGCTCTTCCGGAGACTCCGCGGATTTGTAACGGCTCCACTGGACAAGGCAGCCATGTGGACATTAATGCCCACCAGTGTCTGGACGATCACATCATGCAGCTCGCGGCTGATACGCTTCCGCTCATCCTCCTGGGCATGCAGGAGCCGATGGGAAAGATTCCGCAATTTCACTTCCTGCTGCCGGGATTGCTTCAGCAAGCGGCTCTGTTCCAGCCTGGACAACCGGAGATCCGCCTCCACCGCCTGGCGTCTGACGATTTCCTCTTTCAGTTTCAGGTTCGAGGCGCTCAGCACCTCCAAACGCCGCCGTGCTGCCTCGGCCTGGGCGCGCTCCGTGACGTTTTCGAAAAAGCACACCACCCCGTATTTATCGTCCGGCAAGGTGACCCGCTGGATCTGCCACTCATAAAACTCCTGCACGCCAAGATCCCGGCGTCGCTCGGAAAACGCGGGTGATCGGTAGGGCTCTCCGGTTTTGAGGGTGTGCCGGAATTTCCTGACGATCTGATCCGCAGCCCGCCGCGGCCAGACGATGCGCAGGATCTCGGTAAAATCCCGGCCGACGAGGGGATGGATATTTTGAAAAACCGCCATTGCCGTCGGATTGGCCTGTTGCATGCGGAAATCGGCGCCCACGACGTAAACGCCGCCGGGTGCCTGTTGGATGAGGGAAGTGAAAAGAATCCCGCTCCGGAGCGATATTTCTTCCGCGAGCTTGCGCGCCGTGATGTCGCGGATGTTGCACTGGATGACGGAGCGGTTTCCCTCCTGATAGAGATTCGCCACCACCTCCACCTCCTGACGCCGCCCGTCTTGGCCTTTCAGCGGCAGGTTCTCGTAGCGGACTTCATGGTCTTTTTTCAGATTGCGGAACATTTCGCGGCTCGCCGCCTCATCGTTGAGCAGGCCGATCTCGAAAAGCTCCTTGCCGATGAGTTGCTCGCGCGGATACCCCAGCAGCCTGGTCATGAACGGGTTCGCGTTGGTGATCTTGCAGGTTTCTGGATCGATGAGCAGGACTCCGTCGTGTGCCGCTTCGAAGAGGCGGCGATAGCGGATTTCCGAAGCCATCACTTCATCCTCCGCCTGGGTCCGCTCGGTGATATTCGTCACCACGGCGCTGCATTCCTCCCCGCTGGCCGAGCTGATCACCTCGATGTTCACGATACGGGGCGGGGCGCTTCCGCTGGTGATCACGGTATCGATGGACTGTTTGCCCATTTCTTCAAAAGCCTTTTTGAGAAACGCTTTGAAATCCGCACGCAAGTCCGGGGAGAGCAACATCGATAACGAACGGCCTGCCAGTTTCGCGCGATCGATGCCGGCCAGCAGGGAGCCGGTCAGGTTGGCAAGCCGGATGATCCCGTCAGGGGCGAGGGTGAAATAGCCGACCGGCGCGAAGTCATAGAGGTCGGTGTAGAGATCCCGCTGCGTCTCCGCATCGTCGCGGGCGCGACTGAGTTCCGCGTTCTGCATTTCCAGTTCGATCTGGTGGACCTCCTGCTCGTGGAGCATGCGCCGGATGTTGGTCTCGGAATGGGGCGTGGACGATCCCGGATGGATGTTCTTGACCTGTCCTTCGGCGCGGCGGCGCAAGGCGTCGTCCGGGTCCTCGTTGTTAGGTTTCTTCGGCATGGCGTGGTGGATCAGGTGCTGGCGGATCCCGGCGGCTTGCCATCGCCTTTCCGCGTTCGTTTGCGTTCCTCCTTCAGCTCCACCATTGCCATGTCCAGCTTGGTGGACTGGCCGACCAGGCGCTTTTCGAGAGTGACCTGCATGTCCTTCAACTTTGCCTCCAGCGCATTCCCCTTGTAATGCGTCGCCAGGATCTCGGCCAGAAGGCTCTTATGATCAGGCGAGAGATGCATCACGTTGGCAATGGCTGCAGGAAAATCAGCCGGCAAGCCCCCAAGAATGACCGACAGGGCATTCAATCCGCCCGCCGATGCGGCGATTGCGATGACACATTGGGCGGGTTCGGTGCGGTTGGTTTTCGCGCGGGTCATGGATTAAGGGGCTTCGCTCCTTCACATTGAGGTATGCATCAATATGACTCAATTGGACAGGTTTGCCATGGGGTGTCTCCCTACCTTGCAACTCAGGCCAAATCTCCCATGAACACCGTAGTAGGGTTTTACCCCATAGCGGCAGGCAACAGGAAACATGAGGCTGTCTTCCATGGAAAGACCACATGCACGAAACATGGACCCCCATCCCTTCTCCAGCACTCTTGCCGATTTTCTGTTGAAGCTGCCCAACCGTCGCTGAGAGCACCGAAAGGTCAACCCGTAAACCACCGATCCGATGTACCTATCCCGTTTCAGAATCTTGGAGAGATCAAGGGCCAAACAATCCACAACCAACGAAGAACCCGGACTTTTGTTAATCGTCCTCGTCGTTCTTTGCACGTTGGGGCTCATTACCAGCTTCTCGCTCGGCGGCTTCATCCACATCCCGCTGGTGATCGCCATCATCATGATCCTGATCAGGCTGATCCAGGGACGTCGCATCCTCTGAAGGCACGGATCCCAACGTTAAAGATCAATTTGTCACAGTTTATCCGCCGAATCGCTACTTACACCCCTCCCTTATGATTTCAATGAATCCCAAGGCCATATCGGCCGGCGTCCTGATCATTCTCGGTATCGTGGTGCTCGCCTACTCGGGCGTCAGTTTCACCGCCCCTGGGCAGGCCATCGACTTTTACGGACTGCGTGTTGAATCCTGCAATACGCGCTTCGTTCCACCGGCAATCGGGACGTTCGGCATCATCTGTGGAACCGCGTTGCTACTGTTGAAACCCAGATCGATTTGGTGACCGGCGTCCGTCGACCTTCCGAGAATGATTGAGAATGATTGAGAATGAACTAGTGGTCAGTAATTCTCAGATTGATGGGTAGAGCGACTTGAGCTTGATACGCGCTTTTTCGTTGGTGAATTGCCAGCTGACAGGTCTCGGGTTTTCGTTTTTTCTTTCAAGGTAGGCGGCGATCTCGCTGCGGAATTCC
>JBGTDO010000089.1:0-18971 GCA_041748235.1 Akkermansiaceae bacterium
AATGCGGACTTGGACGAATGAAACATCGGCGACACGCCACGGCTTGGTGGTAAGACATCTGGACATCCGCGCATGTTGCCGTGCCGAAGCCATGCGCGCTAGAAATCACCGAGGGTCGCGTTTACCCCGCTTACGATAGGACTGCTCTGGAGCCTGCGGGATCTGCGGGTGGGGGTATGATGCGGAGGGGCAGGGGCGGTCAGGGCAATGTTGATTCATGCCTATCACTGTCACGATGAAGTCATCGGCATATCTCAAACTTGTATCCGCAGGCACTCCAATTTCTTGTCTAACAGATCGAGCACGATACTGGCGCGTGGGGGTAATAACGGGTCACCCTGCGGCACTCCCAGAGGCGTAGCCTCGAGGGTGATATCGACTAGCTCCACGCCTGCCGTCAGGAACCTTCTGATCAGGCCGAGTGTCTTACGACATCTGACCTCTTCGCGTAGTTATTCCATCTGGGGCCTGGCGCTCCTGCGGCTACTCCGGGGTGAGCTGTCGCTCAGATTGGCTTTTGTGCCGGAGATCGGTGGCCTGTTCGAGGTAGACGGCGTCTTCTCCGATGTTGGAGGCGAGGTCGCCGACGCGCTCGAGGGAGCGAACGATGAGAATGAGGTGGAGATATTCTTGGCTGCGGCCGCTGGTTTCTTCGAGGCGCGCGCCATAGTGATCGGTGGCGAGGTGGTGCATCCGGTCGAGCTCCTTGTCGCGGGCGTGGAGGGAGGCGCCGAGGGTGGCGTTGCCATCGCTGTATGAGGAAATGGCATCGCGAAGCAGGTGGTCGGCGAGAGTGTAGAGGGGCTCGATGAGAGTTACGTCGTTGAGCTCGGTGGCGGCACTGATTTTTTTCGCGCGCTTGGCGATGTTGGTGGCGTGGTCGGAAATGCGCTCGAGGTTCATCGAGATCTTCATGGAGGATACGACGAGGCGGAGGTCGGTGGCCATGGGATGGTATTTCACCAGGATGTCCATGCCGAGCTTGTCGATCAGGCGCTCCTGCTCGTCGACCTCGTCGTCATCGGCGATGACTGAGTTGGCGAGCTCGTTGTTGCGCTCCAGAAGGGCGCGAATGGCGCGCTCGAGATTGTTGCGGGCGCGGCCGGCCATGCTGAGCACCTCGCTCTTTAGCGAGGTGATGGAGTGATCAAAGTCTTTGAGGATGTGCGGTGAGTTTTGCATGAAAGTTATCCAAATCTGCCTGTGATATAGTCTTCGGTCTGCTTCACCGATGGGTTCGAGAACATTTTTTTGGTAGAATCATACTCAATCAGTTCGCCAAGGTAAAAGAAAGCCGTCTTGTCGGAAACTCGCGTTGCCTGCTGCATGTTATGTGTAACGATGACGATTGTATAATCTTTTTTCAGCGCTTGAATAAGTTCCTCGACGCGGGCTGTGGCGATGGGATCAAGGGCGGAGCAGGGCTCGTCCATAAGGATGATCGAGGGATCCACGGCGGTGGTGCGGGCGATGCAAAGGCGTTGCTGCTGTCCGCCGGAAAGACCGTATGCGCTCTCGTTGAGGCGGTTCTTGACCTCATCCCAGAGGGCGGCGCCGCGGAGGGCCTTTTCCACAATGGCGTCGAGCTCCCCCTTGCGTTTCTCGCCAAGGATACGTGGACCGTAGGCGACATTTTCGTATATGGTGCGTGGGAAGGGGTTGGATTTCTGAAACACCATGCCGACGCGGCGACGCAGTTCGACGCCATCAACGCGGGGATCGTGGATCTCCATGCCGTCGATCCAGATGCTGCCTTTTGAGACTTTGGCACCGGGGATGAAATCGTTCATCCGGTTGAAGCAGCGCAGGAGGGTGGATTTGCCACAGCCGGAGGGGCCGATGAAGGCGGTGACTTCGTTGCGGGCGATCCGCAGGTCCACGTCTTTCATGACCCGGGATTTGCCATAGGAGAAATCGACCTCGCGGACTTCGATGGCGGTGGCGGATGATGTGGGATCTCCTTCCATATTAGCTGAACCTCCCGGTGATATAAGCTTCGGTCTGCTCCTGCTGCGGGCGTTCGAAAACTTGCACCGTTTCCCCGAATTCCACAAGTTTCCCCATGTAAAGAAAACCTGTGCGGTCGGAGCAGCGGGTGGCCTGCTCCATGTTGTGGGTGACGATGACGATGGTGTACTGTTGCTTGAGCTTGGTGATCAGCTCCTCGATCTTGAGGGTCGCGAGCGGGTCGAGAGCAGCGCAGGGCTCGTCCATGAGTAGGATTTCCGGCTGGTTGGCGATGGCGCGGGCGATGCAGAGGCGCTGCTGCTGGCCGCCGGAAAGGCCGAAGGCGCTTTCGTGGAGCCGATCCTTGACCTCGTCCCAGAGGGCGGCGTTGCGGAGCGAGCGCTCGACGGTTTCATCGAGCTCCGATTTTTTGGAGCGGCCGGCGACGCGGAGGGCGAAGACGACGTTTTCGTAGATGGTTTTGGCGAAGGGATTGTATTTTTGGAACACCATGCCGACGCGCTTGCGGAGGGAAATGACCTCTACCGTGGGATCATAGAGGCTGGTTCCGCTAAGACGGATGTCGCCCTGGTGTCGCACGCCCTCGATGAGGTCGTTCATGCGGTTCATGTTCCGCAGGAGGGTGGATTTGCCGCAGCCGGAGGGTCCGATAAGGGCGGTCACCTGTTTCTCCGGAATCTCCATGTCGATATCGAAGAGTGCTTGATTCTGACCGTAGAAAAAACTGAAGTTCTCCACCCGAATGAAATCCGGGCGGGGCTGTTTCGATGGAAGCTCTTGGGGCATTGGTATATTTTAACCGCGAACGGACGCGAATTGACGCTAATGAAAGGGTGGCGGAGGTGATTCTAGTGATTTGTTTTTAACCGCCAGTGGACGCCAATGAAGAGATGGGGTAAATGCTGAAATTGAGGTTCACTCTAGGGTTTGATTTGCGTGCATTCCCGTTCATTCGCGGTTCTTTCTTAGAACGAGCTTACTGCGAAGCGTTTTCTCAAGCGGTTGCGGATGACGATAGCGGTGAGGTTGAGCGTCACGACGATGACGATCAGGAGCAGAGCGGTGGCGTAAACAAAGGGCTTGGCGGCCTCGGCATCCGGCGATTGAAAGCCAAGATCGTAGATGTGGAAGCCGAGGTGCATGAACTTCCGCTCCGGGTGGATAAATGGCGCGACGTCATCGATCGGGAGGGAGGGAGCGAGTTTCACCACGCCGACGAGCATGAGCGGCGCAACCTCGCCTGCTCCGCGTGCCATGGCGAGGATGACGCCGGTAAGGATTCCGGGAAGTGAGGCTGGGAGGACGACCCGCTGGATCGCTTGCCATTTTGAGGCACCGCAGGCGAGGGCGGCCTCGCGGACGCCGCGGGGCACGGCGGAAAGCGCCTCCTCGGTTGCCACGATGACGACTGGTAGCGTCAGCAGTGCGAGGGTGAGGGAGGCCCAGAGGATGCCGGGGGTTCCGTACGTGGGGGTGGGGAGCTTCTCGGCGTAGAAGGCTTGATCGACCTGGGTGCCGACGAAGTAGACGAAGAACGCGAGGCCGAAGACGCCAAAGACGATCGAGGGAACGCCTGCGAGATTATTGACGCAGACGCGGACGATGCGGACCATGAGGCCCTGCCGGGCATATTCTCGAAGGTAAATGGCGGCGATGACACCGAAGGGGGTGACGAAGAAACTCATCGCTAGGGTCATGACGACGGTGCCGAAGATCGCGGGAAAGACGCCGCCCTCGGTATTGGCCTCGCGGGGATCTTCCGAGAGGAAATGCCAGACGCGCCGGAGGGCCTCGCCGAGCCGCTCGAAGAAGCCGGCTTGGTTCGGGGCGAAAACTCCGAGAAGCTGGCCGGCGGGGAGCACGCGCTCGCGGCCATCTGCGACGGTGTAGATGAGATTGCTGGCGGCGAGGGTGGTATCAAGCTCCTCGGCTTCCGCTTTCAGGGTGTCGAACTGCGCTTGGAGAGCCGCGCGGTTGGCCGCGGCTTCCGGCGGAGGCACCCGGCCCGCTCTTTCAGCCCGCGACAGCTCGGTCAGCTCTTCGCTAACGCGGCCGATTTGTTTCCGCTCAATGTGAAGGACCTTCTCGCGGAGGTCGGTGCTGTTGCTGAGGACGGTGTTGAGGTTTTTGATGAAATCCGGGGAGCTGGCGGCGGTGCGGACGCCGTTGGTTTCCACTGCGGTGGCATATCCGATAGCCGGGCCGTAGGTAAGACGCTCGATGAGGAGGATGTCGTCCGGAGCTTTGCGGCTGATGATGTCACGCTCGTCGATGTAGAGGAAGGTGTCTCCGCTGAGGTCCTTGTTGCCGCGGAAAATTTGGATCTCTTGGATCTCGTTTCCTTCGCTGTCTTGGCGGTCCTGTTTCTCGATAACGTAGCCGGCGATGATTTCCGTGGTGTCCCCCCGCCTGACTTCGAAGTGCTCGATCCGTTTCGGCCAGAAGGAGGAAGCGCCTTTGAAAAGGATCAGCATGAAAAGGCCGAGCGCCATGATCACGCCGATGGCGAGCCCAGCGGCGGTGAGCCACACAAGCGGCTCACCCTTGCGGGAGCGGCCGGTGGTGGCGAACTGGTCGGGTTGGTTTTTCGGCTCGTCGGGCATTGGTTAGACCAGTTTGTTCTTGTCACGCAGCCGCTGCCGCAGGATTTCCGCAAAGGTGTTCATGACGAAGGTCATCAGGAAAAGAACGACCGCACCGAGGAAAAGGGTGCGGTAGTGGGTGGAGCCGACAGGAGCCTCGGGAAGTTCCACGGCGATATTCGCAGCGAGGGTGCGCATGCCGGAGAAGATGTTCCACTCGGTGATCGGGGTGTTCCCGGTGGCCATCACCATGATCATCGTTTCGCCGACGGCGCGGCCGAAGCCGATCATCAGGGCGGAGAAGATGCCGGAGGAAGCGACGGGAAGCATGACGGTCCTGACGACCTGCCAGCGGTTCGCGCCGAGAGCGGAGGCGGCTGCGGTGAGGTTTCTCGGGACATTCGAGAGGGCGTCTTCAGCGATGGTGAAGATAACGGGGATGACGGCGAAGCCCATGATGAAGCCTAGCACCAGGGAGTTGCGCTGCTCGAAGCGGGTGCCTGTTGCCTGCGGCCACCACAGGCTGAAGTCCGCGATCCGTCTGCCCGTGCCGGGCTCGGTGTAGACGAAGAAGATTTGCTCGATCAGCGGGCCACCAAGCCAGCCGATGAGGCCAGCGAGGGAAAGAAAGGGGATGACGATCATCCACTCGTTGCCACCTTCGAAGCGGTTCCGGAAAGTCAGCGGCATGCGGCACCATAAGTAGCCGACGATAAGCGCGGAGGCGGGGATGAAGACGACCATCAGCATCACGGAAGGGACGCGGGTGTCGAGGATCGGGGCGAGCCAGAAGGCAGCGAGGAATCCGAGGACGACGGAGGGAACCGATGACATGATCTCCATCATCGGTTTAACCACGCGCTTGATGTCGGGAGGGAGAAACGCAGCGGAGAAAACAGCGGCGAGGAGGGCGACGGGGATGGAGAACAGCAATGCGTAGGCGGTGCCTTTGAGCGAGCCGAAGATGAGCGGGACGAGCGAGAGTTTGGCTTCAAAATCATCGGTGCCGCCGGTGGACTGCCACTGATAGACCGGTCCGTCGCCGCCTTCGTACCAGACTTTCCCGAAAAAGGCGCCCAAGCCTGCGTCCGGGTGGTGATCCTTGATTGCGAATTTCCGGGCATCACCTCCCGCAGAGGCGATCCAGAAGGATTCGCCCTTGGCATCCAGAATGGCTGCGACGGGATCGATATCGACTTCGCCCTGCCAGCGGACCTCGCCGGACGTGCTGTGACGGATGGAAAGCTCACGGCCGGCACCTGTCAGGAAGGTGCGGTTGCGGAGGCTTTTGGCGAAGGTCTTGGTTCCCGGGCCAAGGCTCGGAAAGCTTTTGATCCTGCCGAAGAGGCGCTCGGCGTCGGAGCTCTCGCGGTAAAGGCTCCATTGTTCCTGAGCGCCGCTCTCGGCTGTGAGAATGGCTGAAAGTCCGCCGAAAAGGAAATCCATTTCCGCAAGGCGGCCACCTTCGAAGGGAACGAATTCTTGGCGCTTGGAAACGCCGCTGCTATCTGCGAGCAGGTAGGTGACTGTGCCAGCCTCGTTGGCGAGGAGGACGGTCCTGCCGTTCTGGGAGGCCCGCACCATCGCTGCCTCGCCGGAAATTAGGGAGGTGACATCGGTGGTCGCCAGGAGAGAGAGTTTTTTGCCGCCGACTAGCCCGCCTTTCATTCCGAGGCGCAGGATGTGAACGGAGGATTCGGGGCCGCCGCCGCGTTTGGCGACGAGCACCCGAGAGTCTCCGGCATCTCCGTAGCTGAGGGCAGTCACGGGCCCGGTGCCGCCTTCCAGTGGGAACCATGGCTCTGCGACGATGGATGGCTCGACGCCTCGGGCAACGCCATCTTGGAAAAGCCGTTTGTAATTAACGACGAAGGAGCCGACGCGGCCGTCCGCGAGCCCGAGCGCGATGCGGCGCTTCACCGGATCGTAATAGGTAGCGGTGATATCGAGGCCTTCCAGTCCGGGGACTGGGAGTTCGCTACGGCTGCCGGTTTCCGCATCGATAAAGACGACGCTCTGACCGCCATTGTAGAAAAAGGGTAGCTCGCCCCACTCGTCCACACCTAGGACCAGAGGCTTCACGCCGCTTTCGACAGCGGAGGTCTTGACGACACCGCCGGGTGAAAATAGCGGGACGACCTCCTTGCCGATGAAGTAAAAGATGCCGAAAACGGCGAGGATGACCCCGATTCCGCCAAAGCGGATCGCCCAGCCCATGAAGCGGTCGAACCACAGGGTGGCCTTCGAGACTTCGAAGCGGTGCGGGTCCGGAGTGGACGTCGGATCAGGATTCATAGGTCTGGCAGCAAAAGGAGGAGGGATATTTATTTCCCTCCTCCCCAACAAGCAAGCAGTTGCAACTATTTCCTAACAGGCACTATTCGGTGAGAGATTTGATGGTTTCTACGGCCGGTTCGGCAGGCATAGGGAAATAACCGTCTTTTTCAACGATCTTCTGGCCTTCTTGGGAGAGCACGTATTTGAGGAACTCGAGGGTGAGCTTGTCGAGCGGCTCGCCGGGCTTCTTGTTCACGTAGACGATGAGGAAGCGGGCCAGCGGGTAGTCGCCGGAGAGGGCGTTCTCGTAGGTGGCTTCGAAGAACTCGCCACCGTCAGCGGAGAGCGGGAGAGCGCGGACGCCGGAGGTCTTGTAACCGATCCCGGAGTAGCCGAGGGCGTAGATGTCACCGCCGACTCCTTGGACGACTGCGGATGAGCCTGGCTGCTCTTTGACAGTGGTTTTGAAATCACCCTTTGCGAGAGCGTTCTCTTGGAAGAATCCGTAGGTGCCGGAGGCGGAGTTGCGGCCAAAGAGGGAAACGGCGCGGCCTTTCCAGTCATCCAGGCCAAGCTGGCCCCACTCGGTGATTTCCTCACCACCCATGGTGCGGGTGGAGGAGAAGAGGCTGTCGATCTGCTTCAGCGAGAGACCCTTGATGGGGTTGTCCTTGTGGGCGAAGACGGCGAGTGCATCCACAGCGACGTTCACTTCAGTCGGCTTGTAGCCGTGCTTTTTCTCAAAGGCATCGATTTCCTCGGCCTTCATCGGGCGGCTCATCGGGCCGATCTGGGCGGTGCCTTCGATCAGTGCGGGAGGGGCTGTGGAGCTGCCCTTTCCTTCGATCTGGATATTGACGTTCGGGTAGATTTTCTTGAAGCCCTCGGCCCAGAGGGTCATCAGGTTGTTGAGAGTATCGGAGCCGATTGAGTTGAGGTTCCCGGAGACGCCGGCGACGGGCTCGTAGCTCGGGAGGGCAGCATCGATTTTGGACTCTTGTGCGCTTGCGGGAAAGGCGGTGAGCACCGTTCCCAATATCATCCAGCTCAGTTTTGATTTCATATTTGGTTTCGTGGTAAGTGGTCCGGGGGCGTGGTGCCCTCAGGTTGGCTAGCTTATGCTTCAGAGGCCGTGGGCTTCGCAAAAGGACGTTTGTGACAGATCTGTCACATTTGCTCGGCGAGCAGGATCTCGGTTGGCGGTGCTAAGACCCGTGTAAGATCGAGTTGCTCCGGATCGAGGGGCGGCTCCGGACGGACGGGCGGCTCGATGGGCTTACGGCATTTTTCCATGAACTCGTGGTAGTGGATCAGCTCCATCCGGCCGTCGAGGTGCTCGACGATGGCGGTGAGGCTCTCGACCCAGTCGCCGGAGTTCAGGTAGCGGACGTTGCCGACCTGTTTGTCCTCAGGAGTGTGGATGTGGCCGCAGATAATGCCGTCGCATTCCTTGTGGGTGGCGAGTTCCTGGAGTAGCTGCTCGTATTTGTCCACGAAGCTGACGGCGGTCTTGACGCGGGCTTTGATTTTTTTGCTGAGGGAGAAGTATTCTTTTCCGCGCCAAGCGCGCCACTTGTTGTAGTAGCGGTTCACCTGCAACAGCGTGTCGTAGCCCACGGCGCCGACCACTGCGAGCCACTTGTGGTTGGTGGAAACGCTGTCAAAGCCATCGCCGTGGACCACGAGGTAGCGCTCACCGGTGGCGGCCTGGTGGATGTGCTCCTTGGTGAAGCGGATGCGGCCGAAGGCCAGCGGCAGGAAGCGTTCGAGGATGTCGTCGTGATTGCCACGGAGGTAAATTACCTCGGTGCGGTCGCGCTCGGTCATTTTCAGGATTTTCCGGATCACGCGGCTGTGGCGGGGCAGCCATTTTCCTCCCCGTCTGAGCGCCCAGCCATCAATGATGTCTCCATTGAGCACGAGCTTCTCGCAGCGGATCTGCTTGAGGAAATCGACGACCTCGGCGGCTTTGCTGTCAGGTGTGCCGAGGTGGAGATCTGAAAGGAAAATGGTGCGGAAGGAGACTTTCTCCCGTCTTCCGGAACGCTGCGGTTGGGAGTGCGGGTGCGGAGCTGCTTCGGCCGATGCGCCGATGGATCGGAGTCGGTCTTCGAATGATCCGACGATCTGGTCCCAGCCCTGGGTGAGGGCGAGGTCTCGGGCCGAGGTGCGGAGTTCGTGGTCGGGGCGGAGCCCGAGGGCTGCCTTGGCTTGGGCGATGAATGCTTCGGCGTCGCCTTTGGAGCTGGTGAAGCCGTTGCGGCCGTGCTTGATGAGAGAGGCTGCGGCGGCGTAGTTGTAGGCGACGACCGTCAGGCCGCTGGCCATGCCTTCGAGCACAACGTTACCGAAAGTTTCCGTTTCGCTGGCGAAGATCAGGAGGTCGGCGGAGGCGTAGTGACGGGCGAGTTCTGGGCCGGTGCGGGTGCCGGTGAAGTGGATCCACGGATATTTTTCCTCAAGTTGCGCCCGCACAGGGCCATCGCCGACGATGACGCACTGGAGATCCGGGACGCTTTCACGCATCTCGCTGAAGGCACGGATGGCGAGTTCCAGGTTTTTCTCCGCAGCCACGCGTCCGACGACGATCGCGACGGGGGCTCCCGGGCGTGCCCCCCACTGTGCGCGGAGGGACTCACAGCGTTTCGAAGGGCAGAAAAGTTCCGTATCCACGCCGCGGCCCAACAGATGGATGTTTTTAAAGCCTTCCGATTGAAGGCGCGCCACCAGATCGGGCGAAGGGGCGAGGGTGCAGTCGGCGCGGCCGTGGAAGCGCTTCAAGTAGGCCATCGCCATTGGCTGAAGGCCGCCGAGGCTGTAGCGCCCCATGTATTCGTGAAAATTCGTGTGGAAGCCGGTGGCGACGGGAATGCCGAGTTTTTTGGCTGCTTTCACCGCTGACTTCCCGAGCGGGCTCTCGGTGGCCACGTAGATCGCGTCCGGCCGCCTTTTGGTCCAGCGTTTCATCAGTTTGAAGGGGCCGGGTAGGCCCACCCGCACCTCGCGGTATCCGGGCAGCGGCAGCGAAGCAACGATGGTCTCGCCTTTTTCCCCGGGGCCGGTCCGGATCACGTGGACCCGGTGTCCGCGGCTCCTGAGGCCGTCGCTCAATCTGCCCAGAGTCATGGCGACCCCGTTCACATCGGGCGCAAAGGTGTCCGTCACGATGTCGATCTTCATAATAGCGGCGAAGTGATTGTCACTTCCGCTATCAGAGAAGCAGAGGGGAGTGTGATGACGCCTATAAAGCCGTGACAGTTCCGTCACCTGGCTTCCCCTGATGCAGCTCGCTTTGAAAGAGTGGAAGAAACTGGGTTTCGGAAAACGGAAGTCACTGCAATCGTCGTGGCGGTTAGGAAACGCGACAGATCACTCGTTTACAAAAAAGCGGCCAAACGTTCCGAAGGTGGCGGTTGAGGAGCAATCAGATGCTCATCGATTGGAAGCCGCCGTCGACGATGATTTCGGTGCCGGTGATAAAGGAACCGGCTTTAGGGGAGGCGAGGAGGATGGTGGCGCCGATGAGTTCCTCGGCGTTGCCGAACCGTGAGGACGGTGTGTGGCGGAGGATATCGAGGACGCGTGATTCATCGAGCACCTTGCGGTTCTGCTCGGCCGGGAAGAAGCCGGGGACGAGGGTATTGACGCGGATGTCCTTGTCGGCCCACTCGCGGGCGAGATTGCGGGTGAGGTTGTGGACTGCGGCCTTGGAGGCGGAGTAGGTGAAGACGCGGGAAAGGGGATTCAAGCCTGAGATCGAGCCGAGGTTAATGATGGAGGCCGGGCGCATTTCATCTACGAAATATTGGCCGAAGACCTGGCAGGCGCGGAAGATCGCGGTGAGGTTCGTATCAATGATCCGGGCGTATTCGTCCTCCGTGATGTCGAGGAAGGGTGTGGGCGAGTTAGTGCCGGCTCCGTTGATGAGGATGTCCACTCCGCCGGATTTTTTCAAAACAGCCTCGAGCATGTCCTGCAGGGATTGGCGCGAGGTCACATCGACCGGGACGAAGTAGCCCTTGCCGCCGAAGGATTCGACCTCAGCCAGGCGCTTCTCGGCTTTTTCCGGGATCCTGCCGCCGAGGACGACCTCCGCTCCGGCGCGGGCGAGACCAACAGCCATGGTGCCGCAGAGTGCGCCGGTTCCGCCAATGACGACAGCGGTCTTGCCGGTGAGGTCGAAAAGTTCCTTGAGGTAGGCGTTGGTTTGCATGCGGGGATGCTTCGCAAGCCGGGGGGGATTTGCCAAGAGCAAAGCGGCGGCTCAGCCGTTTCGTATTGCGCCGTTGCCAAGTCTGACGCGGTGGAAAATGAGATCGAGCCGGATGTTGAAGGGTGCGAAGGCGCTTTTCATGGCGTTCAGGTAGAGCATTTCGAGGTCGTTGAGCGTGAGATCCAAGAGCTCGGTGGCGAGGAGGGTTTCTGACGTCACCGTGGTGTCGCTCATGAGGCGCTCGTCGGTATTGAGGCAGACGCGGAAGCCATTTTTGAAAAACATGCCGAACAGGTGATTCTCCAGGCGATCACAGGCAGCGGTGTTGAGGGGGGCGAGGTGGCCGAGCTTCATGGAGGTCCTCGTGCACCTCGATGAGGTTCCGGAGTCTGGTGGCGTGGCCGAGGTGGTGGGCGCTTCAGTGATCCCTAGCATCTTCTGTTAGTGATCACACGGGCAGACCTGCTCCCGAATTCTAAAAAAATTCGACATCAGGCGGATCGGCAGCAGGATTCTCCTTGACGTGTTCTCCATGCGGGCCTAAATCCGCCCCCCGTTTCACACTCAACTCCTTTCAACCATGGCCACCGCACAAGTCATTCTCAAAGAAAAAATCGAAGGCCTCGGCGCCGAAGCCGATGTCGTTAAAGTCCGCGCTGGCTACGCCCGCAACTTTCTGATTCCGCAAGGCAAGGCCTACGAGGCATCCAAGTCGAACCTCCGCCACGTCGAAGCCCTTAAGACGGAGCGCTCACGCCGTGAGGCCGAGGAGCTTGTGGTGGCCCAGGAAGTCGCTACCAAAATTTCCAAGCTGAAGCCGAAGTTCACCCTTTCCACGGGTCAGGGCGGCAAGGCTTTTGGTTCCGTTACCAGCATCGACATCCACAAGGAACTCGAAGCGGCCGGAATCCAGATCGATCGTCATGCGATCCAGCTCGACAAGCCGATCAAAAAATCCGGCAAGACGGAAGTTGAGATCAAGCTCAACGCACAGGTTACCGCCACCCTCACCATCACTGTGGACGCTGGCGACGTTTCCGAGGAGGATTGAACTCCCCGTTAGAAGCTCTAACTTTTCAAAAAGCCGATCCCATCGCCGGGTCGGCTTTTTGGCTTTGGGGCGGGAACAAGAGCCTTGGCCTTTGAATCCAAGCGGATAGATTTGGTAGAGATGATTCCGAAGCGAAAGACGATGTATGAGATTTCTCCGCCGCTGCGGCAGTATCTCTACCGCTTCGATCGCCTGCGTGAGGTGCCGAACATTTACGATGAACTCACCCGCTTTTCCGGCGCGATACCGTATGAGGATCCTTTAGGTCGGGAGACCTTGTGGTTGACGGTCATGTACTCGCCGGAGGTCAGCGAGGATCTGCGCCGCAGCCTGATCCGGATCTATAGCGAGCTGAAGATCGGCCGCGATGCGGTGGAGCACGAGCACTTGCTGGTGGACCGGATCGACTTTGGAGATTTTGGAAATTCGAAGCCGTTTCGGATCCGGGTGACGAACCTTTTCAACGACAACTCCGATTACTTTTATGTGAAACAAGCGGATGCTTCGCGGATCTACGGGCTGGAGCTTGAGCACATCCTTTCGCCGAATCGGATCAATTACCTGATCAACGGGCACACGCTGGTTGAGGAGCATATAGCCGGCGTGCCTGGGGACGCCTTTCTGCGGGATCACCTGCCGAACCGAGAGCTCAACAAGGTCCGGATCGCCAAGGAATTCACAAAATTCACGGAGCGTTCTTTCATCCGGTTGCTGGGGGACATGCGCAGCGTCAACTACGTGGTGGATATCACGCCGGACTTTGAAGAGGTGCAGTACCGGGTGCGGGCGATTGACTTCGACCAGCAGTCGTATGAGGGGAACGGGAGCGTGTACCTGGCATTCCGGTTCGCGTCCAACAGATCGATCACGCGGCTTGCATTCACGGTGCTGAACCGGAAGACGATCGACCAGTACGTGAACGAGGAGCATGCGCAGATGGCCCGCCGGGCGAAAGTGGAATCAACGCGGCTGCGGGCCCTGCTCGGGGTGATGCGGCGGGAGCAGATCGCGCCGCAATCGCACGTGGATATGCTGGCGAAGGAGCTGAACCGCATGCACGGGACGCGGGATTTCAGTGACTGTACCTCCATGGGGGAGCTGACGGCGGAGCATATTTCCCTGATGCTGGGCGTTTGAAAGGGGAGCAGACGCGCCCTCGCATTCCGCTAGCCGGAGATGCGATACGCTTCGTTCGAGCGGAAAGAGCCCGCACCATTTCCAGCCACATTTCGCGACAAGATCCGGTCTATGTGCTAACAACGGCCGTGCCGCTTGAAGACCCGCCTCGGAAAATCATCCATGTTGATATGGACTGCTTTTACGCGGCGATCGAGGAGCGTGATGATCCGTCGCTGCGAGGGAAGCCGGTGGGGGTGGCGGGCAGCAGCCGCAGGGGAGTTTTGACCACCGCGAACTACGAGGCACGAAAATTCGGCTGCCGGTCGGCAATGCCGGTTTTCATGGCTCTGGAAAAATGCCCGGACCTGGTCCTGGTGCCGACGCGCTTCGACGTCTACCGCTATGAAAGCAGACGGATCCGTGAGATCTTTTCCCGTTTCACGAAGCTGATCGAGCCGCTCTCGCTCGATGAAGCGTTTCTCGATGTGAGCCACTCGATCCGCACGGGCACGGAGATCGCGGCGCACATCCGCAAGATGATCCGCGAGGAGACGGGGCTGACCGCCTCCGCCGGGATCGCGCCTAACAAGCTGATTGCGAAGATTGCTAGTGATTGGAAGAAGCCCGACGGACAGTTCACGGTGCCGCCGGCGAAGGTGGAGGATTTCATGAGTGACCTGCCGCTGCGGAAGATCTCGGGAGTGGGAGCGAAGATGGCGGCGCGGCTTGCGGAGATGGGAGTGGAGACGTGCGGTCAGTATCGCGCGATTGATCGGTTCGAGTGGGTGAGGCGTTTGGGCGCGTATGGAGCAGAGCTGTACGAGCGAGCATGGGGTCGCGACGACCGCCCCGTCACAGTAGATCAGCCGAGAAAATCGCTCAGCATCGAGAACACTTTTTCTGAGAATATCCGGGGCGTGGATGCACTAACTCAGGAGATGAAGCCGATGCTCGATGAACTGGAGGAAAAGCTAACAACCCGCCACACGGACCGCCGCATCCGCTCGCTGGTGGTGAAGCTCAAGTTCGCCGACTTCCGCCAGACTACGGCCGAGAGGGCGCATTCGGTTTTCGATCGGGAGATTTTTCATGAACTTCTAGCCGAGGCGGATTCGCGTTCGGAGCAACAGGCGGCGAGGCTATTAGGAGTGGGTGTGCGTTTTCACGATGTTCTTCCAAGCGAGCAGATGGAGCTGTTCTGATTTACGGGAGCTTGTGGTTGATCGGCGTTTGCTGCGACTATGCTGGGGTCGGAATCTAGATCGGGTGGTGCCCGGGATGTCCGCTGGCGCTCGACCCGGGCTAATTTCTGTGGCTCCTCCGGAGTCCGTTCTGGCTGCTGAGAGTTTGCGTCGGTGATCTGCGGGTGCTATTTGTTAGAATGAGCAGGCGAGTGGTGATTTATGGGGCAAGCGGTTTTGTGGGGAGTGGCTTGGCAGAGCTGCTGGCTTCCGAGGGATGGGAGGTGACAGGGGTGAGCCGCAAGGGGGCCGGCGATGTGGCGGGCGTGGCGCGGTGGGTGAAGCCGGAGAAGGTGGATCTCCGTGGCTGCGAGGCGGTGGTGAATCTGGCGGGGGAGCCGATCGACCAGCGGTGGACGGAGGAGAACAAAAAATCATTTTACGAGAGCCGAGTGGGGGTGACGGAGGACATTGTGGAGCGGATCGCGGAGCTGCCGGAGGGCGCGAGGCCGGCGGTGCTGGTAAACGGCTCTGCGGTGGGGGTCTATGGCGGGCGGGGGGATGAGATCCTCGATGACGAGGCGTCACGCGGAGAGGGGTTTCTAGCAGATCTGTGCTGCGATTGGGAGCAGGCGGCGGAGCGGGCGGGGCCTCTGGGTGTGCGGGTGGTGAGGATGCGAACCGGGGTGGTGCTGGGAAAAGGCGGTATGGCTTTCGAGAAAATGAGGAAGGTTTTCAAAGCCGGGATCGGTGGAAGGCTCGGCGACGGGCAGCAGTGGATGCCTTGGATCCATGTGGACGATCTGAGGCGGGCGATCGGTTTTTGCATTTCGGTCGACTCAATGATCGGTGCGGTGAACGGGGTGGCTCCGGTGCCGGAGAGAAACGTCGATCTAACGGAAAAACTGGCAAGGGCGGTGGGGCGGCGGGTGTTTTTACCGGTGCCGGGCTTCGCGCTGAAGCTGGCGCTGGGTGACTTTGGAGGGGTCTTGCTGGAGGGGCAGCGGGCGGTGCCAAACAGGCTGGAGGAGAGCGGTTTCGAGTTTCGTTACCGGCATCTGGAGGATGCGCTGGAGGTTTTAACGGAGTAAGATGATTTTTGTCTTTGCAATGGCTGGGGGATGTTTTAAGCGTATCGCCCGCCTGGAATGGTGGTCGTAGCTCAGTTGGTAGAGCCCCGGATTGTGATTCCGGTTGTCGCGGGTTCGAGTCCCGTCGATCACCCCACCTTTTTTTCCGGTTCCGGCTCGGTGCCGGGTCTGGAGAAAAGGGTGAACATTAAGAAGTCCGATGCAATCGCTGGAAAGCAGGATCCAATACAAGTTTCGCAATTCGCTCCTGTTGGCCGAGGCGCTTACCCACCCGAGCCTCGCATACGAATCCCAGCGGCCCCATTTTGACAACCAGCGTCTTGAGTTCCTCGGTGACGCGGTTCTGCAGCTGGTGGTGACGGAGGCTCTCTTCAAGCTTTTCCCATCCGCCCCCGAAGGGCACCTGACGAAGCTGCGCTCGCGGGTAGTTTCCCGCCGTGCGTTGGCGCGTTTCGCGATGGTGATCCACCTGGGGGACTACGTGCTTTTAGGAAAAGGCGAGGAATCGACGGGCGGGCGCCGCCGCCTCTCAACGCTCGCGGATGCGTTCGAGTCTTTGATCGGGGCGGTGTATCTGGATTCCGGTCAGGATGCGGCGAAGCAGCTGATTCTCCGGTTGTTTGAAGTCGAGATCGAGGGGATGGTCACAAGCCCGGATGAGAGAAATCCGAAAGGGGAGCTTCAGGAATGCCTGCAGGCGATTCATCCGTTGGCTCCGGTTTATCGGATTGTGAGCGAGAGCGGCCCGGACCACCGGCGCGTTTTCCAAGCGGAGGTGGTGTGGCAGGACGAGATTCTGGCGAACGGAAAGGGCAAGAGCAAGAAGGAGGCGGAGGCACGCGCCGCAGCAGAGGCCCTGAGGGTCCGGAGCTGGGAGTAGCCGCTCTAACCGATCATTTCTCCGTAAGCCTGTGGAGTGAGGAGACTGGGGAGCTGGCCCGGCTGGTTGATTTTGAGTTTGAAGATCCAACCTTGGCCGTAGGGGTCGGTATTAACGAGGGAGGGATCGGCTTCCACAGCGGGATTGACCTCGACGACTTCGCCGGACAGGGGCGCATAGATATCAGAGGCGGCCTTGACGGATTCCACGACAGCGGTGGGATCACCTGCGTCAACGGTCTTGCCCATGATTGGTAGTTCGACGAAGACGACATCGGTTAGCTCGGCTTGGGCGTGGTCGGAGATGCCGATGGTGACGGTGTCGCCCTCGACGCGGATCCATTCGTGAGAGGCGTTGAAAAAGAGATCGGATGGGATTTCGGAGGCGCTCATGATGTTGGTTTGTGCTCTATTTCGTTTTTTTAAGAAAGGGCTTTTTAACGGTCACCGCTTTGAAATGGCGGCCGCGGATGTCGATAAGGAGAGGCGTTCCGGGTTTCGTGAAGTCGGCGGGGAGGTAGGCCATCGCGATCCCGCGATTAAGGCTGGGCGAGAGGACGCCGCTGGAGAGTTCGCCGATAACTTGACCATCCGCGTTGAGGACCGGGTAGTGCGGGCGCGGAGGCGGTCCTTTTTCGGTGAGCTCGATGGCGGTGAGCCTGTGGCTGGGGCCGTTCTGCTTTTGAGCAAGCAGGACTTCCCGGCCGATGAAATGGGGTTTTTCCAGATCGACGAAAAAGCCGAGGCCAGCCTCGATCGGGGTGCGCGCGGGTGAGAGATCGTTGCCATTGAGGGGGAAACACATTTCCAGCCGGAGGGTGTCGCGGGCGCCGAGGCCGCAGGGAGTGGCTCCGGCGGCGATGAATTTCTCGAAAAAAGCGCCGCCCTCTGCGGCGGGGCAGAAGAACTCGTAGCCATCCTCCCCGGTGTAGCCGGTGCGGCAGACGATTTCTCCCCCGGCGAGGTAGGCGATGCCGTTGCGGGGCGGCAGTGTCTCCGCAGGGAAAAGGGTGTCGAAAATCTTCAGGGAATCGGGGCCTTGAAGGGCGAGGCCGGCCCATTGTTCAGACTCGTTGCGGAGGCTGGTGCCCTCTATCAGATGCTTCTCCATCCATGCGACATCCTCAGAAATCATCGAAGCGTTGATCACGAGCAAGGTTTCGTTCTCGGAAATGCGGTAGGCGATCAAGTCATCAATGACGCCGCCTTTCTCATTTAGCATCATGGTGTATTGCCCTTGGCCGGGGAAGAGCTTCGATAGATTGTTGGTGAGGAGCTTGTTGAGGTAGTCGATCGAGGTCTCGCCGCTGACGAAGATTTGGCCCATGTGCGAGATGTCGAAAACCCCGGCCTTCTCGCGGACTGCGGCGTGCTCGCTCAGGATAGAGCTGTATTGCACTGGCATCAACCAGCCGCCGAAAGGGATGAGGCGTGCGCCGAGAGCGAGGTGCGTAGCTTCGAGAGGGGAGTGGAGAACATTTTCGGTCACGGAGGAAGGATGTTTCCTGCTTGCAAAGTCACAAGGGCAAAGTCCGGAGCGAAGTCTCGCGGGAATGGTATCTTGCGGTTGACCCGGCGATGTTCCGGCAGGATCATAGCGGATGTCCGAAATCAAGAATCTCATTGCCGAAGAAGCAGTCACAAAGCTCCAGGAGCTGGTGAAAGCATCACCCACCTGTATGTTTGCCACCCGGCTCGGTGAAGCACCGTTCCATGTCTGCCCGATGCATGTTCAGGAGACGGACTACGAGGGCGACCTGTGGTTTTTCAGTGGCGCTGACAGCACCCACAACCAGCAGATTTCCGCAGATCCGCGGGTGCAGCTGATCTTCGCCAATCATTCGAACTTTGAGTTCCTGACCGTGTATGGGACGGCGACCATTTCACAAGATCGCGAGCAGATCGAGCGCCTCTGGAACAGAATGGTGGAGGCGTGGTTTCCTGACGGCAAAGACGATCCGAATCTCACGTTGATTCGTGTCACGCCCTCCAACGCCCATTACTGGGATACGGAAAATGGAAAACTTGTGACGATGGCAAAGATTCTTACTGCTGCTGCGACCGGCTCTGACATGGACACCGGGGTCGAAGGTAGCCTGAACGTGTGAGCAGCTCTTTACTAGATGGTTGTGGCCATGGAGTTCAAACGTCCGTGACGGGCTGCTCGAAGCCATAGCCGACGAAGTCGTAGCCCTGTGCGGTCCTCGCCACCACCCGTCGGCCGACCATACCACCGCCGCGCGGGTTCGGAAAGAGGCGTCGCCTACCTTGATGGAGGCAATGAAGCAATCCGTCGGCCCGCGTGCGTCACGAGAAGGACGGAGAGGTCCGACTCGCCACCCTGCCCGCCTTCCCCCGGCTCGATGTCCCGTTCAATATCGACGCCACGTTTTTGGAGCACCAACCCGATCGAAAAAGTCCTGCGCTACTGACTTGATACAACGGCCAACGTAGAGGTGAACGAGAAGGAGGTAAGCGGGGTCTGTAGCGCCGCTTGAAGATTCTGGGCGGCGTATTTCATAGGCGTCATAGTTCACCAACCTATGACACCTATGAACGAATCCATCTTGAAGACCGACCGACAGGGTCGCCTGCGCTACACTCCGGAAC